>JAHJAQ010000100.1 GCA_018813975.1 Microcaldota archaeon | reverse complement strand
TTCAATAAATTTTTTGCTATAATCCGTGCACACTTGATGCCCAAATCCTCTGCTTCCACAATGAATCATTACCACAATTTGTTCTGGTGTTTTAATTCCAAAAGTCCTCGCGGTTTTTGCATCAAAAACAGATTGCGCGTGCGATACTTGTACCTCTAAATAATGATTGCCGCTTCCCAGTGTTCCCAATTGACTAACCCCTCTGCTAATTGATTTTGGGGATACTTTTTCCGGGTTTGCCTCTTTTAAACATCCTTTTTCTTCGATGCGGTCCAAGTCTTCTTTCCAACCATACCCGTTTTGTACGCACCATTTGGCGCCTTTTTCCAGTACTTCTTCAAAGTTTTTTTGGTTTAAGGGTACAAATCCTTTTCGTCCTGTTCCAACGGGAACTTTTTTGAACAATACCTCCACTAGTTCTTGTATTTTGGGCTTAACTTCTCCAATAGTCAAATTGGTGGTAAGCATTCTCATGCCGCAATTTATGTCATAGCCCACGGCAGGAGGGCTAATGATTCCTTCTTTAGCATCAAAAGCAGCAGTCCCCCCAATGGGCATGCCATAACCCACATGAGCATCTGAAAACAATAGCATTTTTCCAACAATTCCCGGAAGGCTGGCCACGTTTTTGGCTTGCTGAATGGTTTGGCTATCAATAGTCGGCAAAATTTTTTCATTGGCATATACGCGAACCGGAACATTCATATTTCCAGTAACAGGAATTTCCCAAACACTTTTTTCAATCGGTTTCATTATTTTCTCGCCGCCCATTTTTTTGGAGCTTGACGGGTTTTAACAATTTTTCTCATTTTCGCTGCATGGTGCTGCAAAAAATTTCTATTCCTAATAGATAATTCTCTTTTACCAACACTAACCCTTCTGTTTGGATTGGTCTCTAATACACTAACCATTTTTCTTTTTTTATACTGGGCAAGAACTTGTGCTTCTTTTTCCTCAAACGATTGTTGGCGCGCTTTAATGGTTTTCGGGGTTTCTCTTTTTCGTTGGGATTGCCTTTTCCCACTAATTTGGGGAGTGACCTGAAAGTGAATTATTCTTCCCAATTCAAATCCTTGTTCGCGCAAAAAATCTTCAAACGGTTTAACATCTCCAAGTCTGCGTGGAAACCCATCTAGAATAAAACCGCGTTGTACGATTCCAGGATTTTCTTGTACATAGCGCTTCAAAAATGGAAGCCCATCAAAATATTCTCCTGCCTTAATTTCGCGTAATCCTTTTTTTCCTTGTGTATCTCCTGCATTGGCAAGGCTTCGAATGTACTGTGCTAACGGGATAACTGACAAACCGTATTTTTTGGCATAAAACGAACTAACCTCTGTTTTTCCAGCCCCTCCGCGTCCCAACACTACAAAAACTTGTGGTTTGGAACCCTTTTTTATGGGGTACATACTAGAAAAAGATACACTCCAAGTTTTTAAAGCTACAACCCTTTTTTCAGGTGTTTTGGGGTTCTTTCCAAGGCATAACGCATGGTTACTCGTGGAATCCTAGAACGGTGTTTTTTCAAAAAAGCAAGCAAGCGTTTTTGATTGTGCTTACCCAATTCTCGCAAAACCCACCCGTTTCCCTTGTGAACCAAATCGTCTTCTTGATCAGACAATAATTTTTCTGCGGTTTCTACTATTTCTTTTTCAAACAATCCTTTTCCCGCTAACGGAACAAAAGAAACAATGCTTGCCCTTCTTTTCCATCGATTGGGAGAAAAAGGCCATTTTTGCATTTTTTTTACAAGCACGGGGTTTTGTTTTATGGTGGGCGCGATTAAATGCGCGCACAAATCATCGCAATGCGCCCAATTGGTTATATACCTATCAACCCATTTTTCAAACCGAGAAAAAGTCTTGGCATCAAATTCTTTTTCAAATCTCCGTACCATTCCCATTCCAAGAAAAGGGTCTTCCATATACCCTGTTTCAAACAATGCTTCGGTTAAACCAAGTGCTTGTTTCAAGTCAATTTCGTTTTTAAGTTCTTTCCATAATTCTTTTTCAAAAGCTCTTACCGCTGGTAGCTTTATTCCGCGCGGTTGTATGGTTTCTTTAAAATAGTGTTTACTGCCCGCTGCAATTTTTGGGCTGGCTTTTTGTTGAAGCGTTTTTCCAATGCGCAAAACTAGTTTTTTTTGATTCATAGAAACTCAAATCAAGTTATTGCGTTTTGTTTTGTTTTTCTCGTGCTGCCTTTTCTGCTGCTGCAAGTTTTATTGCTCTTTCTCGGTGCTCTCTTGTAGTACGAACCGGTCTTTTCTTTTCAAATAGCAATGGTTTTCTGGAGCGTCTTGCTATTTTTGCAAGTCTAGTGTCTAACCATGCCTTTGCCCCTGTTGGATTGGGTTTTCTTATTAATGAAGGTTTTCCCATTTTTTATGCCACCAGTTTGTTTATTTCCAGAGCCAAATCAAAGTCTTTTTGAGTAATTCCTTTTGCAGTGTGAGAGTACACACTCAATTGAACCGCATTATCACTAATTAGAATGGCGGGATGGTGGTTGGTGTCTTGGCTTCGCAAAGCCACTTGGTTTACAAATTTTATGGCTTGGAGAAAGTCATCAAATTCATAGTTGCGCACGATTTCTTTTTCATTATAATTCCATCCCACAATATCGCGCAAGCGTTGTACAATTTCTTCTCGTGAAAACACTTTTTCTGTCATACTATACATCTAGTACTATGGTTGCTTTGTAGCCTTCCTGGTTTTTTTCGATTCCAAATAAGTGAAATGTAATCGCTTTCACATCGTTTCGAATGGTTTGAAAGTCTAGTTTTTTTACGGGGGCACACCATACTCCTGCTGTTACGTTTTGTTCTTTTTTGGTTTTGGATAGCTTTACACTACACTTGCAAAAAACCATGTGGCTTTTGTCTTTCAAGTACACCAACTCGGACAAAAAATTGTATAATAGCATTTCTTGGTTTTCCCCTGAAACGACAATTGTTTTTTTAGTGGTGCATTTTAGTTTTTTGGTGTCTGCCATGGCCTCAAACAAGGCAAGGCCGGCATTTTCAAACAATTCTTTTTCTGTTTTGCCATAGGCTTCAAAAGCAGAATCCGCAATGGCAACATCTTCTAAAAGCTTGAATTTCATACTCAAAAATAGGATCTGAGAGTTTAAAAGCCTTCAAGTTATGTAGTAGTCTTGGCGTAGAGCAATGGCTTTTTATGGTTTTTTTTGTTTTTTCTGAATAACCTTTCTTGAATGGGGTTTTGTTGAAATGTTATTAGGGATTACTGGATTAAATTGTGCCGGAAAGGATTCTGTAGCCTATTTTTTGGAAAAAAAGGGTTTTGTACGAAAATCCTTGAGTGATGAGATTCGAACAGAAGCAATTGTTCGAGGCACTACATTGACCAGGGAAAACTTGATTAATTTGGGTACTGAAATGCGTAGAACAGAAGGAAATAACATTCTAGTTAAGCGTTCTTTGGCTGGATTGGATTTGGAGGGCAATTATTCGTTTGTTTCCATTCGAAACCCAGAAGAAGTAGAAGAATTTAGAAAACACAAAGGTTTTTCTCTTATTTTTGTAGAATCCAAGCCAGAGATTCGTTTTGAACGCATTAAAGAAAGAAACCGAGAACAAGACCCAAAAACGTTTAAAGAATTCCAGCGTGTAGAAGCACTAGAATTAGAAAATAAAGACAGTTCTAGCCAACAAATGCTACAAATCCCCAAAATGGCTGATTTTGTAATTGAAAATAATGGTTCTTTTGAAGAATTGTATGATAAAATAGAAGAATTTTTGGACAAACTTCGGTTCGTATACAAACGCCCTAGTTGGGATGAATATTTTATTGAATTGTCTCGCGTGGTTGCCAAACGTGCTACCTGTGATAGAGGTAGGAGTGGTTGTGTAATTGTTTTGGATAAGCACATTCTAACCACGGGTTATGTAGGCTCGCCACCCGGAATGGCACATTGTGAT
>JAHJAQ010000099.1 GCA_018813975.1 Microcaldota archaeon | reverse complement strand
TGAAACTCGTGGAACGGTTTTTTATGGTTTTTCTTCTTTTTTTGTGGTCATGTCAAGAGGAAAATTAATTGCAATTGAGGGGACTGATTCGAGCGGAAAGGCAACGCAAGCGAAACTATTGGTTGAAAGGTTGCAGCGAAGGGGTTTTGCAGTTGAATTGGTTAATTTGCCCCGCTATCATGAATTTTTTGGCGGGTTGGTGGGAAGGTATTTGGCGGGTGAGTTTGGTTCTAAGGAAGAATTGCCTCCGGAATTTGCGGCTTTATTGTATTCGTTGGATCGTTATCACTTGAAAAAAGAGTTAGAGCACAAGCTAGACTTAGGAATTACTTTTGTATTTGATCGATATACAGCTTCTAATTTGGCACATCAAGCCGCCAAGTACAAGAACAAAAAAGAACAAGAACGATTTGTTAAATGGATTAATTTTGTGGAAGGAAGGCTTCCCAAACCAAGTGCCACTATTTTTTTTAATTTGCCGGAAGAAGCCGCACAAAAACTCATGAATGGAAAAGACCGGAAAGAAGAGTATCGAAAAGGAAAAACCAAGGACATTCACGAAGCGGATATAGAATACCTGAAAAGAACGCGCATTATTTACAAGCGATTAGCACGCAAACAAAAATGGGTTTGGATTGACGTGGCTTTTAAGGATGGAAAAGAATGGGTCGTGCGCAGCAAAGAAGAAATTAGTGAAGAAACTTGGAAAAAACTAGTCAAAAAAATGGTGCTTTCAAAAGTTTGATTGGCTTGGATACTTATCTTTTTAATGGGGTTTAGGGTTACTACCATAATGCTCAAGTGGTTTTGGATCGGCTTTTTGGTTTTGCTGTTTTTTGCTTCTTTTGCCAGTGCTTTTTCGGATGCAGAGTTTGAAAGCTACAAGAATTTTTGTCCCCATTTGTTTGATGCCGGTTTGAGCATGGAACAACGCGATTTTTTATTAGCGGTTTCTCGAAACGTAGTATTGGATTCCTTTGATTTGCCCGCGCAATCTTTGCCGGAAATACAAAAGTCATTTCCAGAAAATCCTGGAATTGTTTTTGTTACTTTTTTGGTAGGGCAAAAGCTCAGGGCTTCTATGGGAACCGCTAAAAAAGAGTTAGCGGGGGCGGTAGCGTATGCTGCTCAGCAAGCTTTGCTGGATGATCGGTTTAAGGGAAAAGTTAGCGCACAAGAATTAGATGGTTTGGTGATTGTAATTGATATTTTATCCAATCCCATTCCAACCAAAAACTTTGAAAAGGATTTTGTGCCGGGCTATCACGGGGTTCGTGTTCGTTCCGGTGACAAAACAGCGATTTTTAAGCCAAGCGTGGTGGTTACAAATGGTTATTCTATTGAAAGCGTGAAAGAAAAATTATGTAAAAAAGCAGATTTACCGGAAAACTGCTTTTCCCTTTCAACCAGCCAGGTAGACTTGTATTGGGCGGATTCTTTTTTTGAAAACTCTGAAAAAAAAGCGCAACCCGTTATAGCCTATTCGCTTCCGGTATTGCCCAACCAGCTTTCAAAAGAACGATTGGAAATTGCAGCCAGGAAAATCGCGGATTATATGGTGTATAATCAATCAGACCAAGGCGATTTTTTGTATGGGTTGTTTCCGCGTTCTGGAACCAGTGCTGCTGGATATAGCGTGATTCGAGAGGTTGCTTCTACTTGGGCGTTAGGCGCTTTTGCGAACCAACAATCAAGCGTATCGTATGCGCGTGCGGTAAAAAAAGCACTTCAATTTTTTTTGGAAGAATGGTTGGTGGAAGAACCGGTTTCGCATGCAATGATTGTAATGGAGGGGGGCGATTCCAAACTGGGTTCAAATGCATTGCTATTAACCGCGTTACAATCTTTGGATGATCCGACGTTTGAAACAGAAAAAGAAAGCCTGGTGGATTATATTCTATCGCAACAACGTCCAAATGGTTCTATTGATCCTTACTTGTTTAATAAAAATCCGCAGTCCAGCATCCATAATTATTATCCGGGAGAAGCCTTAACCGCAATTGCAGTAGAGTATCAAAAAAATCCCCGGCCCGAATTATTGGAGGCATTGCAAAAAGGTTTTGAGTATTATCGCTTGTACTGGCGTACCAATAAAAATACTGCTTTTGTGCCATGGCATTCGCGTGCGTACTATCATTTATACCAATTTACAAAAGATCCTAGCGTAGCGGATTTTGTGTTTGAAATGAATGATTGGTTAGTACAATTTCAAATATTGGATACTGCCTATTGTGCGCACTATGGGGGGTATAGCGCCAAACAAGACGTTGCCGTTGTATTGCCCTCGCATGGTAGTTCAAGTGTCGGAGCGTACACGGAATCTTTTGTACATGCTTTTGCCTTAGCAGACCAATTAAGGGATGAAGTGAGAAGAGAACGCTATCGAAAATCGGTTTTAGCGGGCTTTCGTTATGCCATTGGATTACAATTCAATTCAGAAAATGATTTTTGGGCCGGTGCGGGAGAAAAAGCATTGGGTGGTATTCGAACGGGCATTAATCGCAGTGAGATTCGAATTGATAATCAGCAACACGTGCTATTGGCATTGGTGGATACTTTTCGTTTTTTTTCACCGGAAGACTATCACTTAACGGTTTCTCCGCAAGAAATAGTATTCCAAAAAGCTTTTGGCGGTTTTGAAATCGAAAATGGTTTTATTCTAGTGCCCAGTACTGGGCCTTTTCAATCCATTCGCTATCCGGTGAATGGTTTTTTTTGCCCGTTTATTTCTAATTCATAGGAAAAAGGCTTTACCGGGTTTTTTCCAGTCCTTTTGGTAGTTGTTGTTTTGGGTTGGAAATTACAAAACAAAAAAAGTTTTTTTTTGGATTTTTCATTTCATATTCTGTTATTCGCTGTTTTTACTAAGAACACTAAAACATAAAAAAAAGCCCTTTCATTATCTTGAAAGAGATTAGCAGCCCAAATGACAATTGTTCGCCAGATCACAAATAACGTGGCTGCTGTGGGTTTCTTGGCAGGTTCCGGGTGGGCAGGTATTGCCCTCGGATTCTGTGGATTGTGCTTTGTCTGGAATATAAATGCTGTTGGCTCCGCGTTCTCCACAAAAAATTGTGTTGTTTTTTATAATATTATATTCGCGTATTCCACTACTTAGGTATATGCCAGTTCCGCTGCTGCTATTAATTATGTTTCCTTCAATGCGATTGTAGCTTGCACTGGTTCCGACGGTTCCGCCAATATTAATCGCAAACATACTAAAATTTTCAATAGTATTATACAGTATTTGATTGTTTCTTCCCTCTCCAGAGGAGCTAAACGCAATTCCGTAATCGCCGCCATCAATAATACAATTTTGAATACTGTTGTTGTATCGGTGCAATATTATACCATAACTTGATGCGCCCGTTACTGTAATTTTGTGTCCTCCGCAATTTAGGGTTAAATCATGGGCAGGGCTTCCGTCAATATTAAAACAAGCGCCGCCAACTACACTTACCTCTTGTGTTAATAAATAAACTTTTCCCGCTTGCCAGCCGCCTGAGGGATTGCCACACTCATCTAGAAAAATATCTACTGGCTTGGGCATGCATCGATCTTCAGTATAATCAAAATAACAAATAAACATGGTGCCGTGGGCATTAATGTCTTGTTTGGCACAATCCGCATGAGCCTGTGCGGTACAATGGGCTGAAGCCAAGGCGCGAGCAGCAGAACTAATAGTGACTTCTGGTGTTGCAGAAAGCGCTGCAATAATAATCGCTACTGCCAATATGGCGCCTCCAATAACAATGAGGTATTCAATGCTTCCTTGTCCTTGCATATGCCTAAAAAAGGTTTTTAGAGTATTTTATTGTTTTGCTAGCAGCTTTTATTGCAGTTTGCGGGTACGCCACTGCCTTTACTACAAACCACGGAACTTGCCATTGCGTCAAAGCATTTTCCAGGAATACAAGTGTTGTTGCTACTATCTGTGTGTTGGGGGCAAAGAATTTCAAACGTACACGCATTACCTGGTGTATCTTCAAGAATAGCAAATGGCAAGTCTTGGTCTAGTGCACTAGACAATCCCATCTTGTTTGTTTTGGCAACTGTGATTATCTTAGATTTTAAAAACTCTGCACGCTTTTTCTTAAGATAATCCACAGTGAACCTTCTGTTTGGGGATGCATGAAAAGTGACAAACAACGTTCCTGGGTTTTCCAAAGCAAGTTGTTCTAGTTCTTTACGTCTTTCTAAGCCACCAAATCCTTTTGTTTTAACTTGTTCTTCCCCTGCTCCGCGGTAAAGCTTTGAGCCAAAGTATCTTCCAAAAAAAAGTGGCTTTTCTCCAGCATCTAATCCAATCCGTCTAAAAATAGCGTGTAATTCTCTGCCAATAGGAATTGCTGTCACTTCAAGAGCATGCTCATTCAAAACAAATACAATCTTTGACTTTACTTTCATAATTAATTATTGCTCTCAAACACAGAGTGCTTTTTCATAGCCCGTCAGCAGACTATATTGTTCATGCGCCCGCCGGGAATCGAACCCGGGCCACGACCTTGGCAAGGTCGGATTCTACCGCTAAACAACGGGCGCCTTAACTAAAAGAGTCCTGCAAATGCGTTAAATCCAAGAATTCTGCTTTTTTAAATGGTGGTTTATAAGAATCCTTGTCTCTCAAAAACTATTTTAACCCACCGATTTCAATCACTGGTTTTTGAGATGCCTTTTTTTAACCTGCCAAAAGATTAAAGAATCCTTGCCACAAATTGCCAAAAAATTGCAGTATTCCGCCAAGAATACTCGCATCTTGAGCAAGCGGTTCTACTGAAGGTATACTGGATGGAAACGCACCAGTTTGAGGAGTTACAACAGGTTCTTGGTTGGATTGGGGTTCCGGCACCATAATAGCATAATTTTGTTCTAGTGCACCACTAATTTTCAGGATTATTTCTCCCGGCACAATCGAACTAATCAAGAGTTCTACTTGGGTTTGGTTTTCCGGGGGTAAAGTTTCTTCAAACAAATTTTCTTGGTTGTTTTGTACAAAAACAAATTGAATGGTTTTGGATTCTAAAAAAGGGTTTTGAATAATCAAGTGAATCTTCAACCCATTTTCACTAATAAACGGCGAAATATCCAGTATTTCTATTTTTTTTCCTATTCCATTATTAGATTCTTCCGGATAAACCGATACTGAATTGGTTTTTTGCTGGTCTAACAAGCGCAATACCATATCATACGAAACATAATATCCTTCTTGACCGCTTACAGGAGAAACCGCATTCCACAAAATGGCTTTTTCTTCGAGCGGCTTCAACCAAACAATTCGACTGGGGTGCTCCACTGAAAAATCTGGATTGGTGTTTAATGAAATCGGCACTAATAGGTGCGTGTTTTTTTGGTTGGTTAGAGTAGCGTGAATTTCAAAGGATTCATTCAACTCAAGTCTTTCAGGAGTTTCAAAAGTAGCGTCTAAAACATTTTTCCAAAATTGAATGGAAATAACCTCTACAATCGGTTCTGTCAAAACAGAACTAATTCCCGGTTCTGCTTCATACGTGTGTGTGGTAACCACAATGTTTTTGATTTCGCTGGCATCTTTTCCTTTTCCTTGAATAATGTGCGCGGCATTCAAATAACCCGCTTCTCCATAAGTAGCATCAACACCAATCCACCCCGTGCCCGGCAAGAACGCTTCTAGCCAGCCATGGTTTCCAAATCGTTTCCCATCAAAACTAATGCCTGCAACGTATTTGGCCGGAATTCCTTTAATGCGCAAAAAGGACGCACTCAAATTCGCGAATTCATCACACACTCCTGCACGGTTTTGATAGGTTTCTTGGGCACTAAAAATTCCGTTATAATAGTTTTCAAAATCGTATTCGATGTTTGCATGCACCCATTCACTAATTTCCCGGATGCTTTCCAATTCTGAATCGCTTTGAAACTCTAGGTTTGCTTTGCTTTGCAGTTCTAATGCATTGGATTCAATGTACTGGGTTGCTTCCAAATAATCCAATTGTTCGCGCAAAGTAGAACTTAAATCAAAATCGCCATTCAATCCCAATTGGCTTTGAGTTTTAATAGTGGCATTAACTATTACCTCGAATTCTGGATTAACACCAAACCCTCCTAAATTTTGAATCGTAAAAACCGCGATCTTGTTTTCGCCGCGCGTTTTGTATTCTGGTACAAAAATCTGGTCACCAAAACGCAGTTCTTCACGAATACTTTCAATCGCTTGGTTTTCCCATTCTTTAAAAGTCAAAAATTCTACTTCCATCCAATCATTAGCAGTAGCTTCTCCAGCCAATTCAATGGTTGCTCCCAAGGTAATAGTAGTGGTCATTTCTGCTACAGTATTGGGTTGGAATTCGGTTGGAAGTGATTGTGCCCAAACAAGCGGTAAAAAAAGCAATCCAACCAAGACAATTTTTGTATTCAATCAAATCACCTACTTTTTTTTTGGGATTGGGCCTGGGCGGAATCGAACCACCGCTCATGCCATGTAAAGGCATTGTTCTACCATTAGACTACAGGCCCGATTTCGATCGGGCATCCCGAGATGCAAGGGCTATTTCGCTTTACTCAATAGCCCGACAAGGATGTTCAATCCCTGATAATATCTATATTCTTTGCGTTCTTAAAAAAGCGTGGGGAACAAAAGTTTAAATAGTCCAATATTCATTAATTGGATTGGTGAATGCTTTGAAACACGTATTATTCTCTCGCGTTGGAAAAAGACACTTGCATTTGGTAAAGCTAGTGGGCAGCTTGCTTATTTTGATTGGAATCCTTCAAATCGTTGGTTCTTTGGCGCATATGTCGGATTCTTGGGATGCTTTAGAGAATTTTAATAATTGTACCGTGGAAGATTCTTCAGCGTGCGCTGAAGTATTATATCGAATTACTGGAACCTCTGTTTGGGCTGGCCAAACCAGTTTAGGGGTTACCCAAGCCATGAGTATTCTCATTAAACCCGTGGTTAACTTTTTTTGGTGGATAGCGGTTCTAGTAGTGGGCGTGCTGTTCTATAATGTTGGGCGCGCCATCCCTAATGATGACAAGGATATGCTACTACATCATCGGCACAAAAAACACTAGTTCTTAAAAAAATAAAAAAAAGAAAAAAGAATGGTTTGCTTAAGTGGCAATGGTTAGTAATTTTATTTTGCCGGTTGATTTAAACCATCCTTTTTTGATTCCTACCAATCTTTCTACCCCAAGTTTTTCTGCTTCTTCTGCCAATCGTTTGGTAATAATTCCATCAAAAACGATTGTTTGGGTTCCTTTGGTTTCTTTTATTTTTTGAATGAGTTCTCTAACAGTGATTTCAGCCAATTGTTTTGTGTTTTGATCTAACAATCGAGCCTTTAAACTGCCGTGTAATTCTTTCATAATAGGCACTAGGTTTTTTTGTTCGTCCGCTGTTAAGGGAGTGATTGGTTCGGAAAACCGTTTTTCTTCTGTGGGATTAAAAGAAGGGGGATCGGTTCTCCGAGGAGGGCTTCTTCCAAAGTCTGGTTCTCGAGATGGTCCTCTTCCAAAACCAGGGCCGCTTCTTCCTCTGTACCTATCATCTGGTCTCCTAGAAAAACCAGTTCGTTGTGGGCCCATGCCATCACGTCGCAATTCATCAGGTCCTAGTGCTGGTCTTGGCGTACTAAATCTTCTTTCCCTTTCTCCTCTCATTGGCGGTCTTGGCATGCTGGCACGATATCCTGGTCTAGAAAAATCCCTTCTTTCAAAAGTGTTGTGAGGAGGACTTGCAAACGAATTCATTCTTCGTTGAAAGGCTTCTGTCGGCACTACTTTTTTGCGCATGGCCATTACAATTTCTTTTTGCGCTAACTCTTCCACTTCTTTTCCATCTGGTGCTCGAATTACAAAATCGAGTTTTGCCACTTCTTGCAAGTGCCGTGCGTTTAGTTCTCCGCCACGGTCACCGTCTACAAAAGCTATAACTGTTTTGGTTTTGGCTAACTCTATCAATGTTTTGGGAACATTGCTTCCTTCCATTCCAATTACATTGGTAATGCCATATCTGAGTAGGTTGAGAACATCAGCTCTTCCTTCTACTACAATGATTTCTTCACTTGAATCAATGTCGGGGCCGGCTGGTAGTTTTTCTGGTCCATAAGGAACTAGCTTAGCAATTCTAACACTTTTTACAAGTGTGTCTGTCATTTCTTGGCTTTCTGGAATTTCTTCTTTCATAAATTGGGAAAGCAATTCTTGTGCCCTGCTGCTGATGGCTTTTCTTTTTTGGCCGCGTGTATCCTCGATTTTTTTGGTTTCAATTTGAGCATCACAAGGCCCTACCTTATCCACGCTTTCAATAGCAGCCGCTAGCAAAGAGGTTTGGGCCATGTCCATGGAACTGGGAATAACAATGCTTCCAGTGGTTTTTCCATTTACAAGTTTAGAGTCAATTTCAATTCGACCAATTTTTCCGTTTTGTTGTAATTGTTTTAAGTCCATTTCTTGGCCCAGCAATCCTTCGCTTTGACCAAAAATGGCTCCGATAATATCGGGTTTGTCTACAATGCCGTCAATTTCAAATTCTGCTATGATATTGTATTTGACTGCACTAAGATATGTTTTTGCCATTAGTATCATCTCCATTAAAATGGCTTTTTTTTTTGTGTTTCCTTTTTTGGAAACGAGAAAAAGGGTTTTTTTCTTAGTTAGATGTAATTGCTTGGATTCGTTCTAGTGCGGTTTGTTCTGTCAAACCAATTTGAATTGTTTTGTTTCTAGAATGAATTCCTTTAATTATTTTAACACGCGATTTTAGTTTTTTGCTTAATTCGCGCTCAATTTCAAGATTTACTTTTCCTTTTATTGGTTTTTCGCAAACACGAATTTTTAGTTCGCATGGCGGATAAAATCCACTCACTTGAAATTGTTTTGCGTTTGGAATAATCTTAGCTTTAAATACAAAAGATTCCATATACAAAGCCCTTTTTTTTTCAAAAAAAAGGGCGGTTATTCATCACAACTTTTTTTGATAAAAACCCTTTATCTAAAATATTTCTTTAAAGAAAAGAATAATAAAGCCGCTCTTTTCTCCAAATCCCCTAAAAACCCCGAATTTAAAGAGAATAAGCCTTAAACCCTTTGATTCCTAGTTTAATTGCTTTGAGGGATTGGAATTTATGAGTCGTTATGCCAAAGGAGCCAATGCCGAGCGAGAACTCGTTAAAAAATTGTTTGAAGCGGGTTTTTCTGTTGCGCGCGTGGCGGGTAGCGGTGTTTCTTCTTTGCCCGCGCCCGATTTATTGGCTTTTTCCAAAAGCCATCGATTTGGTTTGGAATGCAAGGCATGGGACTCCACCTCTCTAACTATTCCAAAACGCCAGTTTGAAGAGCTCGTACACTGGTGTGATAATGCGGCTTGCCAAGCGGTTTTTGCATGGAAGGTTTCCAACAAAGGATGGTTTTTTTTAT
>JAHJAQ010000098.1 GCA_018813975.1 Microcaldota archaeon | reverse complement strand
TCTGTATTTCCGTGCACTTGGCTTTTTTGCTTTAGAAATGCGTTTTGGTTTGGCTTTTTTTCTTGTTGCTTTTTTTGCTTTAGAAACGCGCGTTGGTTTCACTTTTTTGTTGTATTTCCGTGCGCTTGGTTTTTTGGAGGTGCTGGTTTCGGTTTGTACTTTCATTTCCGCGGGTTCTGTTTCTTGAAGCGGTTCTAATTCTTCTTTTACCGGTGTTTCTTTTGGTGGTTCTGGTGTGGGAAAAACCCCGGATGGAATGGGTTCTTTTTTTTGTACGAAAATTGGTTGGGAAATTCTTTCTTCCGCTGGTTTTTTCTGGGCGGATTCTGCGGATTCAAATTCGTGGTTTTTTTTAAGGGTTAAAGCGAGTTTGGGTTTGGGGGCTTGTGGTTTTGGAAATGGTGAAACGCCAATGGGCGGGGTACTTTCGTTGGTTTTTTCTATGGGTGTTTTCTCTCTTGGTTGAGAATAAAAGCTCGGTCTGCTGTCTGTTCTGGACTGGGAGGTTTGAATAATGGTTTCAGTAGTGGTTTCTTTTTTAGGGCGTTTTACGATTTCCTTGAGGCGTGCCACGAATCTCTCCAAAAAACCGATTTTTTTTGCTTCCTCCATTGTTAAAACCCTTTTTGCCTTGCACTAAATAAGACATTCTTTTTAATATAAATTATGTAAAAGAAGAAATCTCGTTTTTGGGCGGTTTTCAGGCTATTTTAAGGTTTTATGGGCAATCTGAAGAACAGGTTCCCTCTTCGCCGGAATCGCAAAAACCATCACCGCAATAGAATATTTGTTCATCGATTTGAGATAACCGCCTAACCCCGAATCCCGGATGGGTTACTATTATAGAGAGTCCTTCTAATACAAAGGAAGTGGGTGGTTCTATGAGGGATAGTTTAATGCCGGCCGTGGTTTTAGTGCTGGTTAGGGCGCCACTCAAATCGATTCGGGCAATGGGATCTTGATCTGAGTTCCCACTGAAAGTCACGTTTTGATCTTCTAAACTTCCATCGTCTAATCGAAACGAAATTTTGTTTTCTGAATCTGCTTTCGGATCAAAATGCTCTCCCACCCAATCAATCAAAGTGTCGCCTTGATAGAATTCCAGTTTTGCATAAGGCCTCGGATTGATTGAATTAAATACCGTTTTGGGACAACCGCTAAACGAACCCGTGCACGAAAAATTGCTTATTAGTCCCGCATCGGAATCAATGCGCACTTCCGCCTTTCGAATGCGCTTTTCAAAGTTTGTTGTGGCGTTTGTGGTTCGGTTAAAAATACAGTTGTTTTCTTCCGTTCCTTTTTCCAAGCTCATAATGCGCTTGCCGGCAGTATTATATTCTTGATAATTCAGTTCGTAGACAATGCATTGGGGAAAAAGAATGTACTTGTATACCGGCCAGCGTTGGCTGCCCCCCCAAAACGTATTTTTGAGCCTTTGAAAATTAAAGGTCGTTTCGATACTCGTTTTTTTATCCCAGTGTCCTGAAAAAAGCGCGTACTTGTTTAAATAATTGTTAAACTCGTCAAATTTTTGGCCTGTAATGGGCAAGGATTGTTCCAACCAAATCACATTGTCTGCTTCTAAGGTATACTCAAACAATAAATTTCGGCTTTTGCTTTGAGAGCGTTTTGGATTTACCAATAAGTTTTCAATATCGTAGTAAATTTGCTCAAATTGTTCGTCCACTACATAGCGTGCTGTGCTCTCGGGCAGCAGGGATTCGCGTTCTTTTTCCATGCCCACACTGCTAATCGCTAAAGTAACCGCTACAATGGCCACAAAAAAAACCATGAGTGTTAAAAAAACGCCCTTTTGATTCATCGCAGCCACCCCCAGTATTCAATAAGATAATATTTTTCGGTTGGAGAGGAAAAACAATAAATTTTGTCCCAATTATTTTCTTCACATTCTAGAATTGGATTGCTCGCATCAGCGGGATCAATAACCGCGTAAATATATCCTTGATACGCTCCTCCACTAACCGTTACAGGAAGAAGATCATATTCTCCTGTTGAGAGTGTCTCCGATGGTGTGATGCACTTCTGTGCAAATGGTTCGGGGTCTGTGCTATCATAGTCGGGTGGTTCTGGAACATCTTTAAAAAACCGAATTTCAAGTTGTCCCATTGTGGTGCATTCTGTAGATTGAAAGCCGGAAAAATCAATGTCTAAAGTGGCTCGATTGGAAAGATCCATTTCAAATTGAGTGGTAAATGAATCTAAAATAGTTCCTTGTGAAAATTGTATTCCCAAGTCTCGCATCATAATCGTAAGGTCTACTTGTTCGACCAATCCGGTATCATCATCTATCGGCCATGGAATAGTGAAATCCGGTGTTTGAATGTGCGTATCGGGGTGCGGAATCAATAATTTATCATAACAACGCGTGTTTTGACAGGGAACTCCCAAACTAAAATTAGCATCCCACCAACCACCAATCTGGTTTAGTATCGCGTTTTTGAATATGACTGATTCGTCTCCAGTTACGGCATACCAACTGGTGTCAGGGTTAAATCCAGGAATAATGCTGCTCAAATTTTGCCAGTTTGTTTCACTACCGGTTTCATTATCACGAAGCCAAATTCCACCCGGACAACAATCGTCTCCAGGGCAAATGGCTCCTGTTCCTTCCGAACACTGTGGATTTTGAATGAGGGTTCCGGTATACAATGGCATTTCAACATTGCTGGTTCCAAGTGCTTGTTGGATTTGCGCAGCAATCAAGGTATAAATGTCCGCGAGTTGTTCCGGATCATTCGCAGGATAACATTCTCCCCCACCATAATATGCAATGTCTCTTAATTCTTGATTACAAATGCACACTTCTCCCTCACAGTCAATAACACTTTCTCCAAATCCAATCGTGTAAATGGTAATTCCTTTGTCAAATGCGGCTTGTGCCGCGTCAATAGCGTCCTGAGTGGGGGTTCCGGGATCAGGCAGGTTTGCAAGGCCGTCACTCAATAATACAATAGACTTGCTTCTTTCAGGGTCACAAGTAGTACCGGGACACAAGGCCTCGCTTGCCGTTACAATGGCATTAGCAGTATAGGTTTGTCCATTTGGGGTAAGGTTGTTCAAGCTTTCTTTAAGACTAAGTCGGGCAGTCGCATCAATCGGAATGGCGGGGTGTAGTGTTTCCGTACCATCTGAATAGGCCATAATTCCAATGGTGTCTTCTTCTTTCCAACTGTCATAATCAATAAAATTTCCCGCAGCGTTTTGGGCGGCATCCACGCGTTGTTGTAACCATTGAACCGAAAAATCAGTGATGCTATCGGACCATCCCCACGATTTGTAGTCTCCAGCAGGCAAGGGCGGTGTCCAATCAATATTATTTTGAACATAATTTATTTTATCACCAATATTCACGCCATGTGTGTATGTTCGAGAGCCACTGCCTGGTTTGTTATATGTTATTACATGACTAGAATCGTCTCCTGGCAAAGCAGTGGTTAATCCGCTAGAAGATCGGGGACAACCGCCACTCGCTGAATTGGAAAAGGTATTTTCCACGCGCAACCCGCGAAAAAAACTGTTTTCGGGAAGTGAAAAAACATCCAATACTTGTGCTTCGGAACCCGTGTATAAATAATCACCAGGAACATAAAAATCAGGTACATCTGTAGCATAGTATGGACAATTAGCTGGATCACTAGTCACATAATAACAAGTAGCACCATCACACAAGCCGGCCTCTGGAAATGTTTGGTGTGCAAAAAGTTCTTCTACAAAATACCACAAACGACTTTTGTTATTCACGTTGGTTAGAGTAGTGTCAGTAGCCACATAAAAATCATAGGTTCCGTCGGGCAAAAAATTGAGATAGGGTGGATTTGCTGCATAAGTATACCAGTTGTATACATCGGACTTAAACAGAATATATGCATAGGAAACGGGCGCGGGATACTGGTGATATGTGACGGTATTTACCACTGGTGTGCCGCCACCAGCCGGCGTGAAAACAGAAGCCATTTCCGGTAAGCAGCCTTGTGTTGTCGCATCAAAAAACAAGTAATGATACGCGTACATGGACGGGAAATCAGATGTAATGGGAAAATCGTTGGGAACCTCAAACCGTGCAAATTTTTTGTAATCTCCGCACTGATCTGCAGTACATTCTGCCGGAAAGGTATACTCGCAATTTTGAGTTTCTCCGGTTGGACCAATATCCTCTATAGTGCCATGCGAAATATTGTCCGGGTCTATTGCAATGTACGCGCTCATACTGGATGGGTCTGAATTCCAACTTTCAATTCTAAAAGTATCCCCCATTGCTAATGGAACATAGGTTCCATCGGCTGAACGGTTAAAATACCCTCTATTGGATATTGAGTGATCATGCTGAATGGGTCTTTCATCAGAATTGCGCCAAGCACGAATAATAGGGGTTCTTCTGCCATACCCCGCAGTGCAGTATCCGCAATATCCTTGCGGCACATTGGTTGGTGGCTGAATAATTCGTAGCCTACCGCCATTTTCTGATGCCATGGCATTGTATACGGCTTCACTCAAAGTCCAGTTACTGGTAATTTCATGCGCATTGGTATAATAGGGTGAAAGAGTAGTAGTACATTCACTTTGCGGTGACATGACTTGAGGCCAACCGCAATTGGTTTGAATGCCTTGGTTGGTTGAATAACAAGCTCCTTCTTCGCACGTGCCATCATTAAAACTGCCTTCGTTGGTTTGTAATATCATGTCATACATGGACATGCTCCCGCTTTGATCCAGTACCAAAAAAACATCTAATGGGTTTCTTGTTTCGTTGCGCGCTGAAATCATTACATTTGAAAAATCCGCGTAATCGCTGGGCGGATCATTGGGTGGTGGATTGCTTGGAGTTCTTCCTTCAACACATTGCATTAAATCCTGGTAAGCCGTTGCCCTGAATTCTATTTCCGGTTCTTCTTCCGCCAACCATGCAATTGAAAGTCCGGCATCAAAAGAAGAATTGGCTTCATCCAATTCTCCTTGAATTCCACTAAGTTCACAATAGATTTGACCGCCAGATCCCGGTTCTCCCGTTCCGGGCTGTTTTTTGGCAATAATTCTTTTGCCGTATACAATATCCGCGCCGTCCGGAATCTCAACTGCAGCAAAGTCTGGGTCAATATAAGTGGAAACATGTCCTTCCGTAAAACAATTTTCAAAGCTTGGGTTGCCCTGACACGGTTGGAGATCACTGCTTTCAAACTCTTGAACTTGTACTTTGAGTGCTATGTTTTTGGGCACTAAACTTTTAGCCCCTAATGTACCTTCTCCGGTCCCGAGCATAATACCATCAAATATTTTTTGGGCACTTGTGATTTCATCAAATACTTGATTAACCAGAATTTCGTTTAGAATACCGCTGTTTTCCAGTGTGGTAAACGCGTCACTCACTTCTTGTTTTAAGCGTTGACTATGATCAATGGTTGGAAAAGAGTGTAAGGGCTGTTGGCTCAAAAAAATAATAATAGTGGTTACTAGAATAATCGCCATAAGGGCGTCCAATGCAATGGCAAATCCTTTATTGGCTGGCATAAACCTTCAACCTAAAAATTACCGGATCATAATTAATTATTTTTTCTTCTCCTTCCGAACTGTTATATTTTCCAGCATCTAATAGGACAGCTCGTTCTATTATGATCGAAGAAAAACCAATTCCCTTCATATCCGCATCGCTTTTGCCCATTTCTAAAAACGATTCACTAGTTTGCGCTTTTACTTCTTTATCTCTAACCCCTTCTCGCACCAGAACACTCACGGAAAAATCGTATTTTCCCAATCCAATTTTTTCTTTGGTTTTATAATAACTTTCCGGTGTTTCTGAATCAAAATTCGCGAATTCTAAAAACTTTAGAAGTTTGGCTTCGCTTAATACCGATGGTCTTTTGGCCAAGCCAATTGTTTGCACATTCTCAATACTAATTGCATCTTCTTCCCAAGCACTTTTTTGTTCTGTGGTTAAACCCGTGGTTCGAATTAATCCTTGTAAGGCTCGAGCACTGGCTTGTTGTATTTCTACAAACTGTCCTTGGGCTTGGGCGCTACTAAAAGTAGATTCAAATGAATTTAATATTGCAATAAGCACAATCAGCACCAGCAACGAACCAACTAATAGTTCTAGCATTGCAGTTTGGCCTTTTGAATTCGCTTTCATAAAAACCAATTTCCCGCCTCAAACAAAAAATGGTTTGGTGCGTTTTAGCTAGGTTCGACTGCTTAGTCCCCCAAAGCCATCAGGCACACAAATACGTGCACTGGCATTACACACCTGGCCGCGCGGACACATGGAAATAATACTCCATTCCAAACAACTATCCGCATCATAATAACCGCAAATTTGATAATAGAGATCTCCTGATGTTACTTCGTCATCGTCTCCAATTCCTACATCTGGGGGATCTTCTAAAAATCCTGCCCGAATCAGATTATCCTCTAAGGAATTATTATGAAGACCTCCGAAGCTTTCAGAACGACAACGCCAAGAGCCTATTGGAGAACACTCATCCACGCAGGTTGTACAATCACTCGTATCAAAAGCCACACAGTTTGGTGTACAGGCTAATTCTCCTCCACTAAGACCAAGGCTTTCACAGGTCGTGCCATCCAATTCTGTTGGAGTGCATTCTTCCTCCAATCCGCAATCACACACTTCATTATACTCGGATTGAATATCCCCATCTCCGCAATGACAATCTATTTCACAACTGGTTGCGTCTTCAAATTCTTGTTCACAAATCCCGTTTCCACATCCACAATCCGGTTCACAGTTTGTTCTATCCTCGCCCGGTTCGCAAATACCATTTCCCGCTCCACTCGGATAACAAACCTCACAATCCACTGAACAATTTCCCGGGTGTTCACCAGGCTCACACACGCCATTGCCATACGTTGCACAATCTAATGGACAAACCACCCATTCTCCTTCTCCATCACAATTCATATTATCACAATCAGGACAATATTCTAAATGATCTAACTCGGCACAAAAAACTTCTCCGCCACAATTGTCTGTATAAGTTCCACACGCTTCCCCTTGCGCAATGAATATACTTTCACAGGTTCGTGGAATACACGGTCCGGAAGCAATCATCACTTCATTTGCCGTGTTTTTGCTAAGCGTGTACTCTCCAATACCAAAAGATTGTGAGCTGCTTTGGGCATCTTTTACTATTCCCGTATAGTAACAATAGTATCCTTCCCCGGAAGATTCTCCTTCTTCAATGATATCAATAAGATTACCCATAATCGTTACGGGTTTTTGAAGGTAAATCGTAATATTGCTTTGGCCTTCAAAATTACTGGCTACTTCAATGGCATTGGCAATGTGTTGGCAAAGTCTTGCATTTTCTTCTTGTTCTTCCAGTGTATCCGATCGTTGCTGTTGTTGCACACTAATTAAGGAAACCACAAATAACAATCCCAAAATAACAATAACCGCCATAAGGGTTTCTACTGCGGCTTGCCCTTTTTGACTTGAACTCACTTTTTTCACGCCATACACAATCCCGCACCATCCACCCGGCACACTTTAATGGGTGCAGTGCTGTCATACCAATATACTTTTAGGGGATATC
>JAHJAQ010000097.1 GCA_018813975.1 Microcaldota archaeon | reverse complement strand
AGCGGATTATAAGCCATAAAAAATTTTTTTTAGAACATATAAATAAAAAGTTGCACAAGCACAAAAAATTGCAGTAAAAGTGATTAAAATGACTGAAAACAATTTTTCCGGTTTTCACAAAAAAAAGGTTTCTGAAAGACAAGAAATCCTAAAAAAAGCCACTCAATTATCGGAAGAAGAAACCGCCTTGCTTTCCAATGGCTCTCTTGATTTAGAAACCGCGAACCGCATGATAGAAAACGTTATTGGCCTGCACTCCCTGCCTTTAGGCCTTGCAACCAATTTTTTGATTAACAAAAAAGAATTTCTTGTTCCAATGGTTATTGAAGAACCAAGTGTTGTTGCTGCTGCTTCTTTTGCCGCCAAGCTATGCCGTTCTACCGGTGGTTTTACTGCAAGCGCTTCTGACCCTATAATGATTGGCCAGATTCAGTTAGTTGAAATTCCTGATTTAGAAAAAGCAATTGAATCGCTTGAAAAAGAAAAAGAAAGTATTATTGAGTATGCAACTTCTGTTGACCCAATGGTTTTAGTAAAATATGGCGGCGGCTTGCGTGATATTGAATTTCGGGTAATTGAATCCGAACGCGGTTCTTTTTTGGTTATTCATTTGCTTGTTGATGTCCGTGATGCCATGGGAGCAAACGCAGTTAATACTCTTGCAGAAACCCTTGCCCCAAGATTTGAAAAAATTTCCGGCGGAAAAGTTCGTTTAAGAATTATTTCTAATCTTGCTGTTAACAGAACTGCCAGTGCAAAAGCAATCTGGACACAAAAAGAACTGGAATCTTCCACTAAAGGAAAATTTAAGGGAAAAGAAATTGTAGAACGCATTTTGGATGCTTTTGCTTTTGCGGACTCAGACCCTTTTCGCGCTGCCACTCACAACAAGGGAATCTTTAATGGAATTGATTCTTGCGTTATTGCAACTGGAAATGACTGGCGCGCAGTAGAAGCAGGTGCACATGCTTTTGCTTCTATGAAAGGAAGTTACAAATCTCTTACCCGTTATCATAAAAACGAAAACGGAGACTTAGTGGGAGAAATTGAATTACCATTAGCAGTTGCTACTATTGGCGGTGCTACTGCAACCCATCCTAGTGCAAAAATTGCTCGAAAAATCCTTGGTGTTACAAGTGCACAAGAACTTTCTTGTGTTATTGCTTCTCTTGGTTTAGCCCAAAACTTTGCTGCCCTACGAGCCTTGGCTACTGAGGGAATCCAAAAAGGCCACATGCGATTACACGCCCGCAACACAGCAGTAATGGCCGGGGCCAAAAGCGAAGAAATCGATTTAATTGCCAAGAAATTAGCGGATGAGGGCAAGGTTCGCGTGGACCGCGCCAAAGAATTACTAGAAGAGTTAAGGGGAAAATAGGTAATTGTTTTTTTAGTATTGGTCTGCTTTTTTTGGGTATACAATTCCAATTATAATATACGTTGGAAAGCGATAGTGGGTTCCCACAACAAAGAAAAGGTCTTTTTTGTTGGGCAGTTCACCCAGCATTTTTTGTTTGATTTTTTCGAATACTTCTTGCTTATCCTTGTAGGTTCCTTTTTTTCGGTATGATTCGCAGTGGCGGTATAGTTCGACGATTTCCCAGTCCTCGCACAATAATTCGTGTTTTTTGTTGTCTTGCCCTAAAAAGCGATACCCGTACTTTTTTTGGGGTATTTCAAGGGGTTGTGCGCTTTGATTGGAAAGGGTTTTTTGTTTGGACTGCTGGCTCCATTTTTCAAATTGTTTATTGGTCATTTCATAAAAATCTCGTATTTTTGGTTTGATGATTCCAAGAGATACTTTTCGATGGTCTTTTTTTTCTAGTTCGGATAAATTTGTGATTTTTGGTTTAATCAATTCTATTATTTCTTTGAATTTTGCGGTTCTGATTGTTTTAATGGTTTCTGGTTTTATTTTTCGGCTTTCAGAGCGGTGATCAGAAGGGGTTTTATCGCGTAATTCGTATTCAATCCATTGTTTTTTGCTAAAATGGTGAGGGCTTGTTTTCCAAAAGTATTTCCAGGGAATTGGATATATTCTTCTCCATTCTCCTGTTTCGGTTATTCTTGCCACGCAAACCAGTTGCTCGTATTTTTTGCTTACAATCGGTGCTGCTTTTGCAAGCACAAGCAGTTTTTCTTTCATAAGTGCAATACTGGCATTCCTTGGCTTTCGAGTTTTTGGCCTAAAATGCTTCGATGGCATTCTTGGGGATTGGCTTCAAAGCATAGCAGGGCGATTCGCTTTTTTTTTCCGAGTTCCATGATTTTTTGCACAAACTCTTTTTTATTGCCTAATTCTTTTCGATATTCAACGAAAAGTTTTTGTAGGGTGTTTTTGTTTTCCAGGTTTTTTCTTTTTTTGGATTCTACTCCCAGTTCTTTAATGTGCTCGTATGCTATACCCGTTCTTTCCAGGTATTTTTCCAGTTGTTTTTTTGAAAAGCCGTGTTTCATGCTGAATGCGTGGTTCCTAACATCCACTAGCACAGAAACATTGTTTTGAATCAATTGGTTTCGGAATCCATCAATGTTTTTTCCTTGGTATCCGATGCTGAATACTTGGGGGCTGGTTTCTTGTTTTTTTCTGGGGGTCAGTTCGCTTCTCAACGCGTATTCAGGATAATGAGTGTAAATGAATTGTTCAAATTTTTTAGCGCTTGAAAACTGTTTGGAAATTTTCAGTATGGTTTGCTCTAGTTCTGTGGAAATACCGAATTCTTTTTCAGGCGCTTTTAGTGTCTGAACGCACTCTTTTTTTTCAAGCAAACCTTGTTGT
>JAHJAQ010000011.1 GCA_018813975.1 Microcaldota archaeon | reverse complement strand
CTAATGCCTGGTTTAATTCGAGCTCGGTTTGCAAGCCGTCATGCAGTTCTTGAGCAAATGCTTTGGGCAAAGAAATCCCAATTCCGCTGTCCTCTTGATTGAACAGTATCCATGCCAAAATACTGCCTAATACAATGATTCCAATGATCATTCCAGCCAAAATTAATTGGTTTTGAGAAAACTTCATGCAAGAAAAAAAGAGGAAAAGTATTTTAGCTCTTGGGTTTGAGCTTTTCAAATCATATTCTAGAAAATTTCAGGAAAATCACAAAGGAAAGTTGTTGTCCCTAAAAAAATCGAAATTCGACCAGATAATTAAGAATCTGACTAAGTTTCTTGGGACTCTGCGTCCCCGCCCAAACTGCTTTTTTCGCAATTGTCTTCACACACATCTTTTGTAAGTTGACAAAGATCAAGATCAACATCCGAATCGTCGAAACATTTAAAACGTGCATCAGTCTGGTCTTGAGCACAACTATCCATACATGCCTCGCCCGGATGACCGGGGGGATAATAAGGGTAGTCTTCTTCGGGAGGCCATCCGTAGGTTGTATGGCAGTCAAAACTACAATCACTAAATTGGCTGCCGGCAATTCCCATACATACTGAATATCTAGTGAAAGCAATCCCATTACAGTAAAGCCAGTCAGTCTCACACTCTGCTAAGCATTGGTCCATAGTTGGGGTCGTCAAATCTTCATCCATTATTTCAGTCGTCAAATCTTTTGGATTTAATAGCGCTTGACCAATACTATTCATTCCGCTCGTTAAGATTAATCCAAAAAGCACGCCAATCACAAATGTGATAACAATCAATGGAACTGTCTCTTTCTTAATCGAGCTAGACATAATACAATTGAATACAATTCTACTATATAAATATATTCATGCGGGTGGGTTGTCGCGGGTTAATCTGAGAGTGTTATATTTTTTATTTTGCTATTTTTAACATAACCGTCAATAGTGCCCTTGCTGACGAAGCCAATTTTTTGCCAGCTTTTTGAAAAAAAGCTGTGCCCCTGCTGGGATTTGAACCCAGGTTTCTGTCGCGCTCTAGCTTTTCTTACTGGCTTTTTGAAAATTGCCCCGACCGGGATTCGAACCCGGGTCTATGGCGTGAGAGGCCATTGTCCTATCGGTATTAACAATATCCTAAAAATATTGGTTAATTTAACCGGGCTAGACTATCGGGGCAACTCGGTCACGTCCGAGTGTGACGGATACTGCCGGGGTTTTTTCAAAACCCTGATACTATTTTTTCGTCGCTTATAGAAGTTCATGGGAAATGTCTTTTAAGTTTCTTCTGGAACTTTTGCCGGAGGAGAGATTTGAACTCTCGACATCCAGCTTATGAGACTGGCGTTCTACCACTAAACTACTCCGGCATAGCTTTTTTTTCAAAAAGCTAGCAAAAAAAGCCCTTCGGGCATGACTTCGCCAATTCAAAAAAACTGACAAAAAGCTGTAAAATAAATCGGTGGGCAAGGCTTTAAAAAAAGGTTTTTAATTAAAGGGGGCTTAATGGTGAGGGTTCGTTTAGGAACTTTTTAGTGCAACCACGCAAAAAGTCTTCAATGGTTCATTACCACAATTTTGTGCCCAAGAAGCACTTCCGCCAGATGCTATAACCCTGTCTGCCAGGGTGTCTCCACCGTCACATAGGGCCCAAAAGTGCACGTCTTTTTTACTTGAGTCGGAATAAGAAACTGAAGTGGCTGTTGAAGAAAAAGAAGAGTCATTTTCAAAATCGCCGAGTGACAAACATACATTATTTGGATCAATTCCACTTTCTATAGAAATTAAACTATTTTTTTGAATCGTGATATTTGGTGAAAGCATTATCTTTGGACTGGTTTGTGGAATGCCCATTCGAATAAACGCATCTCTTAGAATACTTTTCGCGGCTTGGTGTGGTTCTGGCGCGCCTATAATAGGATCATCAGGGGCTGTCGTACACCCTGCTAAAAACAAAGAGCTCAGCAAAAATCCGATTAAGAAAATATCTTTCATTTTCAAAGATAAGAAGAAACTACTATTTAAAAGTTCTTAGCGAATCCTGCTTTTTACTTCCAAACCAGGACTGTGCACAATAATGCGGTCGGCGTATCCCACGAACAATCCTGTTTCCAATACTCCGGGAATTTCTTTGGCTTGAAATTCCAGGTCCTCAGGAGAATAAATTTCATCAATATGGGTGAGGGCAAAATAGTTTCCGGATTCTGTTACAACTGGCTTGTTGTTTTCGGTTTTGAGTTTGGTGGGCCCTAGTTTTTCTAATTGAATAATGGTTCTTTTGTATCCAAAAGGACTGATTTCCAGTGCCATTTTTCCGAATAATTTTTCCACGAATTGTTCTTTTTGCAAAATAATTATCATATCAGAAGCACTTTGCGCAATCATCTTGTCTCTAACCAATGATTCAGAATCAATTTTTAAAAAATTATAATTGGCATCCGCCTGCTCGGGAAATTCAATGGCCACATCAATTTCTTGTTCATCAATAGAAGCAATGGGCAATTCCAGTTCGGATGCAATTCCCGCCAATCGAACTGAAGTGGGCACAAATTGAATTTTTTGATTGCGCTCTTCGAGCTTTACAGCCAGTGTTTTCAAAAATCGTTCTCCCAATTGGCTGGTTCCAATCGCCACTACAGAATCGTTTTTAATGTACTTGGCTATCAAACCTTCAATCGCTAATTCGTGCATTCAAAACCAATAATACAAGGGAACTGGACCTATAAAAGGATTTTCAAGAAAAAGAAAAAAGCCCCAGGCGAGATTTCACCGGAAATGAGGTGCTTGCAAAGAAGCTTAAAAGTAAGAAACCGTTTTTTTGTATGGTGAATGAGCGAGTTGGTTTCAAGGATGCTTCGGTGAGAGAAGACTTTTTTAATACTGCGAAGCAACTTTCAGGTGGTGCCGCTTGGAAGGCGTTCCGAGCTCTTTTTGGAATTGGAAAAAGTCAATTAGAACGCTATCAAAATGGCTGTTGTTTATTGTCATGTGAAAGGTTTGAGCAAATACTGTCTTTTTTTTCAGCACAAAAACAAGAGCACTTTCAAAATAGTGTATTTTTTAAATCTTCAAATTGGGGGGTGGTGTTGGGTGGAAAACGAACTGCCCAATTGTATCCAGAAGAATTTGCAAAGCGAAGAGAAAATGGATTAAAAAAGATAAGGGAATTGGAACCTATGAAACCGATTGAGTTGAATATTCCATTATCTGTGGATTTGTGCGAGTTTATAGGGGCTGTTATTGGTGATGGGTGTATTGATGGGCACCTTGATAAAAATAGTAATTCTCACTATCACACTTTTTTAACTGGGGATAGTCTGTTAGATAATAATTATTTATCGAACCATCTGTCATCTATTGGTAAGGCGCTTTTTACTGCTAATCCAAGAATATATTTTCGAAAGGGAAAAAGAGCGATGGTTTTGCATTTCTTTTCAAAGAACCTGTTCACTATTCTGACAAAACGTTTTGGATTTACGGCTGGAAATAAAACATATACTGTT
>JAHJAQ010000010.1 GCA_018813975.1 Microcaldota archaeon | reverse complement strand
TTGAATTTATTAGCACTAATTTTTGGCAGTTATTCACACAAGACGCGTTTTTTTATTTTTGGTTAGCGGCCTTGTTCGGGTGGATTAGTAGGATTGCCTGGCTGTATGCAACTGCCGATCCAAGCACCAGAAAAAAAAGAAAATAATTTTTTTTCACTATTTTGGGGAATGCCATGAAAATTTGGGTAACTGGTTTTGGGTGTAGCGCTAATCTAGCAGAAACTGAACAAATCAAAGGCTATCTTTCTGCTCAAAACGTGCAATTGGTTTCAAATCCAAGACTAGCCTGCCGGATTATCATTCACTCGTGTGGCGTTAAAAAAGCCACGGAGTTTAAAATCAAAAGAAGAGTACAAGAACTAAAAAAAGCTAATCCAAAGGCCCAAATCATTGTTTCTGGTTGCTTGCCCAAAATAAATTTTTCGTTGCTGGAACATGAAAGCAACCTTATCCAAGCCGGTCCAGAACTAGAATCAATCACCCAACACCTTTCTCTTTCATCCAATTCTTTTTCTCCGCTGCTTCCAATAAAACCTGCCAATCATTTTGTGTCTATGATTCCAATTGCAACGGGTTGTTTGAGTAACTGTAGTTTTTGCGGTACTAAAAAAGCCAAAGGAACCCTGCAAAGCCATTCGATTCCAACTATTCAATCGCGTTTTGAACAAGATGTGAAAAAAGGTATCAAAGAGTTTTGGCTAACCTCTCAGGATAATGGGTGTTATGGTTTTGACTTGAAAACCAATTTGCCTCAATTAGTGAACGCATTGCTTTCAAGTACTGAAAACTTTAGAATTCGAATTGGAATGCTATCCCCTCACTACATAGAACGCTATTTGGATGATTTTATTGAATTGTTTTCGGATAAAAGGATTTTCAAGTTTGTTCATTTATCTGTTCAAAGCGGAAACAATCGCATTCTAAAACTCATGCGCCGTGCGTACTCTGTTGAACAATTTGAATCCACGGTACAAGAACTCCGTCAAAAAATTCCCGGTCTTTCACTTTCAACGGATATTATTGTTGGTTTTCCCACAGAAACTGAAAAAGAATTCTTGGACTCCGTGGAATTGGTAAAGTACCTTCAACCAGATGTTGTAAATATTGCTCGTTTTGGTTTGCGTCCGAATACGCTTGCAGAACAATTGCCTGATATGATCGATCGAGAAAAAACCAATCGTTCTCACTTGCTTTCTCGCGTTTGCAGGAACCTTTTATTGAAAAAAAATCTGGCTTTGATTGGCAAAAAAGAAACTGTTTTGATATCGGAAAAAGCCAAGCACCATGGTTTTATCGGCCGAACCAATTCGTACAGGCCTGTTGTGGTTCCACATGCGGTTTTAGGCACCTTTTCTACTGTTCATATTCGGGAAGCGTTTCCCCATTTTTTAAAGGGAGTTCTTGAAAAAGAAATGCTAAATCCTCTTTTAGCCAAGCCCGCCTAGCTTTAAATTTTGTTTGTTGTTCCAATACTAAGAGCTAATGGGGTTTTCATGGTTTTTCATAAGGCAGTTGAAGCATATAAAACCAATTTTGTGACGGTGCTTGTTTTCTTATTGTTGGGCTTGTTTGTGTTTGTTTTTTCGTTTTTTGGAAACATGTTTGCAAGCTCTGGAACGGTTTTCTTAGAATACAATCTGGTTAGTGCTACTGCTCTTCAAATTTTCGTTCAATTATTAATTGCCATTATTTATCTGGCCTTTTTTTCCTTGTTTTTGGTGGTAATGATTTTTGCGGTTAGACAGCACATTTCAAAAGTAAGATTTGCCACCTATTTGAAAGAAAAGGTACCGCACTTTACCCTGGAACTATTCGAGTTTTTTTTGGTTTTTTCGGCAATTTCTTTTTTTGTGGGCCTTGCCTTGGTTTCAGTGGGGGTTCCGGCGGTTATAGGGGTTTTAGTGTTGTTTTTGTTTGCGTGTGTATTGTTTTTTGTTCCCCAATCCATTGTAATTGACGAGGTTTCTTGGGTAAAAGGCGTTCAACAAGCCACTCACTTTTTTTCCACTCATTTCAAGGTTTCGGCGGGAATTCTTATTATTGGATTTATTTTGATTGGAATTATTCCTTTTATTGAATTGTTTTTTGACGAATTTGCTTTTATTGGAAGGTTTGTTTCCATCATAATTGTATTGGTGATTTTCCTTCCCTTTATTGAGATTCTAAAAACAGTGGCCTATTTGCATAAATTCGAACTCGTGAAAAAAGCGTAATAATTGCGGTTTTCTAGGGTCTGCATAAATAAAACAATTTTAGTTTTTTCAGGAAAAAGCCTGACGAAAAACTGTTTTTTTCGAACTTCGAACTTTTTTTTGATTACCAAACAGCCTTTTTCAGAAAAAGGTTGGCGAAAAAATGCTTTGGCAACAATCTTCTAAGAAAAGGTCGGGGAGTGGTTTTTTTCGGACTTCGAACCGTTTTTTTTGATTACCAAACTTTTAAAACCATTTTTGTTTGAAATAATAATCGGGGAAAGGGGGTTTTAGTAGTGGCGTCTCAATTAACGGTTTTGGATAAAATAGATCATACGATTTTACAGGTTTTATTGGGGGATGGTAGGGCTTCTTTTTCCAGGATTGCCAAGGAAACCAGTTTAACCGATGTTGCGATTAAAAAGCGCGTGGAATCTTTAAAGCGAAAAGGCGTGATAGAGAGTATTTCCGCGAACCTGAATTTTAGAGTATTGGGGTTTGAAAACCCGGTTTTTGTTCAAATTCGCACGGATCTTTCCAAAAGCAAGGATGTCATCAAAAAACTATCTTCTTTTGATGCGGTGGTAGAATTACACCAAGT
>JAHJAQ010000096.1 GCA_018813975.1 Microcaldota archaeon | reverse complement strand
TGGTTCAGGAAATTCACGAAACTGGCTTAGAAGTCAATTATTGTGCAGAAACGTATCCTGCACAACAAATCAAGATTTAGGGCTATTTAATGTGCAAAGCCAAAGAGATTTTTTTGATAAGCATTCTTAATTAAGGTTTTCGTTGATTGTTTTTTGATTGATTAAAATGCAAAAATCCGTTCTGTTTTTGGTTTTTGGTTTGGTTGGACTGCTTTTTTTAAGTGGGTGTATGGATACTCGGCCACCAGAGGCTGGAATTGATTGTGGTAGTACCCTAGAAGTGAATGATTGTTTGCTTGAAAATGGTCAAACTTGTACTCCTTCTTTTGGAGAAATGCAATTTGACGCGTTTGTAGGATACGCTCAAGTTGTTGGAGTTGTAAATGGAAAATGCCAGATTTTTGTAGAAGCCAGTGCAGAAGAAGCCAGTGAAATACTGAGCGCTACAATGAATTGTGAAGTACCTCAAGACGAAACTGGAGTGTTTGCTCTTTTCTCAGAAAACATTGAAGACTATTGTACGGGAATGCTAGCAGAACTCATTAAAGAAGCACAAGCCGCTGAAGAACAATAACCTTTTTTTTTATAATTTTCTATTAGTTTTTAGGTTCTAAAAAGGATTTGGATTCGTTAAACTCGGCTTGGCATAGCATTTTATTTGCGATTGGTGTTTTGAGTGTAGAGGTGTTTTTTTGGAAACCGTGAAACTAAAACTGACTCAAAAAGAAGAGGCTTCTCGCGTAGAATTGCTTGTTCGCTTGGTATATTGGATTCCACTAGTTATTATCAACGCTGTTCTTGGAATTATTAGTTGGGTAATCTGGATTTTGAATATTCTAAGCATTTTGTTCATTGGAAAGCGATTGGTGAGCTTGAACAAGTTTGTAGAAATGTACTTGCGCTATCAGCTCCGTATGAACGCCTATTATTTGCTTTTAACGGATGAAAGGCCTCCAATTGTGCCAGAAGAAAAAGAGTAAAAACAAAAAAAGGTGATGGAATGAAAGTCCAGTTCATTCAAAAAAGCGTTTTTCAGCAATTGAAAAAACCAGAGGCATTTTCGCGAAAAGGGGATAATGGTCAGGTATTGGTGCTGGCGGGTTCTAGACAATACCATGGTCCTGTTTTTTTTGCTGGAATTGCGGCAAGCAGAATTGTGGATTTAGTGTATTTGGCAACCGCACGCGAACACAAAAACTGGGCAAAAAAACAGTCTCCAGAATTTATTGTAACGGATTTGACCAAAAAAAGCGTGGCCAAATATATTAATCGCGTGGATTCGATTTTGATTGGTCCCGGCATGCAAAATAGCCTTGCCAATAGACGATTGGCTAATTGGATTTTACAGTATCATAAAAAAACCAAAACCGTGTTGGATGCCACTGCCTTTCAATTGGTTTCTCCCAAAGCACTGCATTCCAATTGTTGTATTACCCCTCATGCCCAAGAATTTGAAAACTTTTTTGGGGTTAGCGCTTCTCCACAAAATGCCTTGAAAAAAGCCAAGGAATTTGATTGTTTGGTGTGCTTAAAATCTCATTATAGTTTGGTAACCGATGGCAAGAAAATCTGGCAAAATCCAAAGGGAAATCCTGGTTTAACCACAGGAGGAACCGGTGATGTATTGGCTGGCTTGATTACTGGTTTTGCGGCCCAAAATCCCTTATTGCTTTCAAGCCAAGCAGCCCTATACTTGTTAGGGGCTACTGCGGACTCATTGTACACAAAAAAGCGTTTTATGTTTAATGCCGTGGATTTGCTGGATGAAGTGCCCTTGGTTTTCAAGTCTTTGACCAAATAAGGGTTTTTTTTTGCGAAGAATACTATTTAAGGCTTTCTTTTAAACTCTTCTATAAAGAGTCACTATAAAAAGGATTGGGAAAAAATGACCAATAAAAAATCAAATGGACCTAGACGCAAGACGCGACATCAGTTCAAAAGAACTCAAAAAAAACTAACCATTCGAACGTTATTACGTTCTTTTACGCCCGGAACACGAGTGCACATTCAAATTGATTCTTCTGTGCATAGTGGTTTGCCCAACAAGCGGTTTCATGGTTTGACCGGAACTGTAACAGGAAACCAAGGCAAAAAAGGAGTGGTAGTGGAGGTTTTTCAAGGAAATGCCTTGAAAACCATTATAGCACATGCGGCTCATTTGAATCCAGTTAAAGCAAAAAAAGCAGTGGTGATGGCAAGATGATTGCAGAAAAGGTTTTGGATCGAAAAACAGTTCCATTGGCCAAAGTAAAAGAATTGGTAAAAGAAAGAGTAAAAGACGCCGAAGCGCCCACGTACGAACAAGACATGACTTTAAAGTATGTGGGAAAGTTTGCCACGCTTTCTAGAGCCAAAGCAGAAAAAATCGTGGAAGAACTTCAAAAAATTGAAGGAGTAGATGAAGCACTGGCTGTAAAAGCAGCAGATGTATTGCCAGTTGAAAAAACCGTGTTAGAATTATTATTAGCCAAAAAATATCATTTGTCCGATGATGCCATACAAAGCATTTTGGATGTCATAAAAAAATTCAATAAGTAACCTAGCGGGTATTGGAATTGCATATAAACCAAATAGCAGGAGAAAAAAAATGCCGAACGAAGAGTTTGCAGTGGTACTTGATTACTTGCCGCGCGGCAAATCCTCTAGCTATAAGACCGAACCCATTGCCCAGGTGCTAGGAACCGAATTCTTTTCCTTACTTGAGGTTGTTCCCAAAAAAGAACTCAAAGTACTGGAAACCATTTATATTGGCAAAGAAGAACGAACTGATGTTTCTCTAATCAAAAGACGCATTCCTTTCAAAGAGCTCACAGCAACATCCGAAGGAGAATTGGAAAAAGCCATTGAAAAGGTTGTTTTTGACAAGGAAGTAAGGCTCGTGGAATTCTTTAATAACGCGCGTCCCATTACCATTAAACGCCACCAGTTAGAATTGCTTCCAGGGGTTGGAAAAAAACACGTGTTCCAACTATTGGATGAGCGCCAAAAAAAGCCTTTTGAATCTTTTTTGGATATTGAAAAGCGCGTTCCACTAATGCCCACGGTTTCCAAAGCCATTGTCAAAAGAATCTTATTGGAATTAGAGGATCCGACTGAAAAACACTTTTTGTTTGCTCGCCCTCCACCTAAAGAAACTGGTTTTCAACGTTTTGGAAACAGACAGTAACATAGGCTTTTAAATTTTCACTTCGTTATTATGTAGTAATTTTTGGAGGCTTGAAAATGGTGTTACTTTGGATTATTGGCATTGTTGTTGTCATTATTATCCTAGCGTTTATTCTGCTTTATAACGGTTTAATTCAAGCACGCAATCGCATTAAGAATGCCTGGAGCCAAATTGATGTTCAACTCAAAAAACGATTTGATTTAATTCCAAATCTGGTTGAAACCGTGAAAGGCTATGCCAAGCACGAAAAAACCGTGTTTGAAGAAATCACTAAGGCTAGAGCCGCGGTTATGAAATCTAGCGGGAATGTACACGATACCACCGAATCTCAAAACATGCTAACCGGTGCCTTAAAATCCTTGTTTGCGGTTGCCGAAAACTATCCTGATTTGAAGGCTAGTAAAAACTTTGGCATGCTACAAGAAGAACTTTCAGGAGTAGAAGGCAAGATCGCGTATGCGCGCCAAGCCTACAACGATAGTGTACTAAGTTATAACAATGGAATTCAAACCTTTCCCGGCAATGTAATTGCAGGCATGTTTGGTTTCAAGGAAAACGAGTTTTTTGAAGTCGAAGAAAAAAGCCGCGAACCAGTCAAAGTCAAGTTCTAACTAAAAATATTTTTAGAAAATGTAAGGAGAACTTTTATTAATGTATAAAGCTTTTTTCGGAATTATAGTGGCTCTATTTTTATTTGGTTGTACAGAACTGGGAACCAATCTACTTGAAAACACGCAAGTTCCAGATCATTATATCGCCCAATACCAAAGCGAGGGTGGCCGAAGAGGATTTAGTGAGCGTAGTGTGTATTTTGAAGTGGTAAACGAGCAAGTAGTGTGGTTTGATGCTAATTATTCGGTTGGAGATTGGCAACAGTTCTGGGTGTGCAATCGAAAATTTGATGCGTCCATGGCACTGGACGAATGTACCTGCCAAAAAGACGGGCAATCTGTTACACCAGAAGAAAAGCAAGTAGTTGTTGAATGCCTTGAGCAACAGAAAGATGCAGCCGGAGAATTTCCTACTTTAATAGAACTCATTGCAACTATTAAACAATCAGGTAAAAGCTTTTCACCTAGCAACGGTTGTTACCAAAGTCAAATCCAGAGTCCAGCGCAAACAACCACTATTTGTCTTGATAATGAAATTCTTACCAAATACACCTATCACTGGCATGACATGGGCGCTACTACAGACACAACCTGGGAACTCGTCCAAATACACTAAAATTTCTGAAAACCAACCAAAAAAATTAATAGTTCAAAACACCTACTATATTAAGGTTTTTGTATGGCAATTCACAATGAAATCTCCGGCAACAAATGGAAATCCATTTTATTGACTTTTTGCTTTTTCATTCTCATTATTCTCGTGGTCTGGGCGGTTACTTTTGTAATGGCTTGGGGTATTTTTGGGGTTTTTCTAGCCTTGTTTCTCGCGGTTATCTTAAGCATTGGTTCGTATTATTACAGCGATAAAATTGTGCTCAAGATTAGCAAAGCAAGGCCCGCTACGAAAGAAGAGCACCGCGTGTTAACCAATTTAATGGAAGGATTAGTGATTGCCGCGCAAATTCCCATGCCCAAATTGTATGTGGTAGAGGACACTGCTCCAAACGCATTTGCAACTGGAAGAAACCCCAACCACGGAGTGGTGGTTGTTACCACTGGATTGCTGCAAAAATTGGATCGCAATGAACTAGAAGGAGTGCTAGCGCACGAATTATCGCATATCCGCAATTATGATATTCGCTTTGTGACCTTGGTTACCATTATGGTTGGCTTTACGGTTCTCCTTTCAGATTTTTTCTTGCGCTCGTTATTTTGGGGCAGCATTTATGGCGGAAGCAATCGAAGTAGTAGTGGCGGAGGAAACAGTTCTGGTTATTTGATGATTATTGGAATTGTTTTGATTGTTCTGGCACCCTTAATTGCCACTATCATAAAACTAGCGATTTCGCGCAAGCGAGAATTTTTAGCAGATGCAAGTGCCGCTCATTTAACGCGTTATCCGGAAGGCCTTGCACGTGCCCTGGAAAAATTGGATAAGGACAAAGAACCATTAGAAGCCGCAAACAAAGCAACCGCGCACTTGTATATTACCAATCCACTCAAAAACAACAAGACCTGGCTAAAAGGATTATTCGCTACGCACCCCCCAATTGAAACGCGCGTACAAAAATTGCGTGCCATGTGATGTTGAGATTATATGTCGCTCGTAGCAGAATTAAATGAATTCATGGTAAAGTATCGTTTCAAACCCAATAAAAAATTATCCCAACACTTTTTAGTTAATAGTCCCATGATTCAAAAAATTGTTCAAGCCGCTGACCTCAAAAAGAACGATGTAGTACTAGAGGTTGGGGCTGGAACTGGTTTTTTGACTCGAGAACTCCAAAAGCATTGTAAAAAAGTTATTGCCATTGAAAAAGATCCATTATTATTCGAATTGCTTGAAAAAGAACTTTCCCCCAAAAACCTGGAATTGATTCAAGGAGATGCCTTAAAAGTAAAATGGCCTGCTTTTTCCAAAATGGTTTCCCTGCCCCCCTATAATATTTCGAGCGATTTGGTTTATCGATTGTTTGAACATGATTTTGAAAAAGCATGTATTGTGTTTCAACGCGAATTCGTGGAAAAGTTATCAGCAGAACCGGGCTTTTTAGATTTTAATGCCTTATCCGCAATGACCCAGTATCATACTATTCCCAACCAGCTTTTTTTGGTTTCGAACCAGTGTTTTTTTCCCAAGCCCCCTGGTTTTTCGGCTTTGATAGAACTAAAAAAGAAAAAGCGTTATGGAACCGCCCAAAACGATGCCGTGTTTAGGCTTTTTATCAAACAATTGTTTCGTCACAAGAACAAGAGCATTTCCAATTCCTTAAAACTGGCTTTGCCGTTTTTGAAAAAAGAACTAAAGATTTCAGAACCAAAAGCCAAAGAAATATTGGACAATTTTTCTTTTAGTGCGGAAAAAACATGCGCTTTGGAAATAACTCTTTTTGTAGAATTGTTTAACGCCTTGTACAAGAACGCTTAGCCAATCAAAGCGGGTTTTTTTTGCAATGCGTATTGAAATGCCAACTCCAGTTTTTGTTGATTACTAGAATAAATTTCAAACAAAGGAACCCCTTTCTTTACTTGTTCCTTGTTTTTTACGAGTATCACAACACCGGCTTTTTTATCATTGGGTGCCCCGGCTCTTCTTGCGGTATGCGCGAATTTTCGAACCCGCAATTCTTTTATTGTTCCGTTTCGATTCGCGCGCACGATTTTTTTGAATTTAGCTGGTTTTATTTGCGTGGAATCAACTATTTTGCCGTTTTGGGCTTTAATAATTTGCTTCATTTTGGCAAGTGCCTTGCCACTTTCCAAAATATTTTTGGCATGTTCAAATCCTTTTCCTTTTGGGGTTTTTCCAGTCATTTCAAACAAGCAGCCTGCCAATTCGCACGATTTCTTGCCCAAGTATCCGAATTCTTTTCCTTCCAGGATTTCCAATGCGTTCTTGGCTTCCAGGCAAGCTCCAAATACCTGGCATGCTGGTTGTTTTCCATTGGTTAGAACAACTTTTATTTTCATGCCAAGCTTTTTTCCGACTAATACAAATCTTTTTTCCATTTTCCTGGCTTTTTGAGCAGAATGAATCTTGGTTTCTGGTCCAATTGGAATATCAATCACCACATACTGTGCACCAACACTATATTTTTTGGCAAGCACGCTTGCAATTACCTGGGATTTAGGGTCTAATGACAATGGGTGTTCTACTTTGATTATTTTATCATCGGCCGGTGCTAATTCCACGGCACCACCCCATGCAATTACTCCTCCAACCTTTTTGGTGATTTTTTCGATTTGTTTAATGGATAATTCTACGTTGGCAAGTACCTCCATACAATCCGCGGTTCCCGCAGCAGAGGTAATCGCGCGCGAAGCGGTTTTTGGGATTAACAATCCACCCGCCGCGATAATGGGAACCAATATCATGCTGGCTCTTCCATTAATTCCACCAATACTGTGTTTGTCTACTATTGTTCTGTCGGGAATTCGAATGCGTTGCCCCCCAGCAGCCAGTGCTTTGGTAGTGGCCACTATTTCTTTCAAAGAATTACCATGAATAAAAACCGCGCTAATAAAAGCACTTGTTTCTATTTCCGTTAACTTGTTTTGAGTAATATCATCAATAATGGCTTTGATTTCGCGAGGTGATAGTTCATGCCCCCATAATTTTTTGCGAATAAACTGTACGCTTTGAGGTTGAGGACTGGCTCGCACAAGTACTTGTTCTTTTTCTTTTACCTTTAATGCTTCTTTGATATCCAAAAACAAGCCAATTTCGTCTTGTTTGACCATGGTTTTAGTGGTATCCACTACGGTTGTAATGCGTTTTTTGGTGCGCGGACAATAAATTTCAATATAATCTAATGGCATGATTCCTAATTCTTGGGCGTCTATCTCATGAATAATTGACACAAATTTGTTGGCTTCAATATCAAATACCTTGACCGACATGGTCTGCGCAAATCGCGTGGTTTCTGTTTTCATGCCATTCTCCACTAAAAAAAGGCCCTTGTTTTTTTAATGTTTTTTGGTCTTTTTTTCAGCAAAAACAAGAGACAATAAACTATAATAATCTTAACTGATTTATTGGTGCATGCCGCTGGGTTTGGGAAAAAAGAGAGGGCAGGTTTCATTCGAGTTTTTGGTATTAGTCGGTTTTATCCTGGTTTTTATTGCGATTATTGCCAGTGTGGCTTTCATGATTTTTTCCGATTCTTTTACAAGCCAACAAACCACTGATGCCGTGCAAATACTCGAAAAAAGCGTTAATCACGTGTATGGTTTGGGAGCCGGAAATGTTGTGGTGATTTCTATTACCTTGCCCGGAACAGTCTCGGATAGTTTTGTGGGAGGTCTTTCAGGCAAAGAACTGGGTTTTACAGCAACTACACTAGCAGGCGATCAAAATTATTGGATTCAAACCGATTCAACTGTAACAGGTTTCTTGCCAACCGCTAGTGGCACTTTTTCGATTCGCGTTCGAGCAGATGTCAACGCGGTTACACTCGAAACCGTGACAGGTTGATAGCATGACAAAAGGACAAGTTACTGTTGAAACAATGATAATGATTACCATTTTGTTATTCTTTTTTATTGTTTCATTAGGAATTTTAGGCCAAATTAATTGGAGTCAACAAGTACTCGAAAGCCAGGCAAGAGAATGGAACGAGTGTAATCGCATTGCAGGAATCATCCAAGAAGTGTTTGTGCAAGGGCCTGGTACTCAGATCCAATTTCAATCTGAAAACGACTTGGATGTTTCAAACACTTTTTTGTATGTGGGGGAAATGGATTGTGGTTTTGCCGCAGCCGTACAACCTGTTTCTCTAACCAGTGGAAGCATTTTGGTTTCCAATTCAACCGGAAGGGTGATTCTGCAAAATGAATAAAGGCCAGATTATTAGCATTGACTTGACACTTAGTATAATGGTTTTTGTATTATTATTGGGTTTTTTGTATTTTTCATGGCAATCCAATGTTTCCGGTTGGGAACAACAACGCCACTCACTAGAATTAGAGGAAAAAGCTATGCAACAAGCCCGAAACTTAGTGGAAAGTTCTGGTTTTCCTGCTAATTGGACTCCAATAACAGTGGAAGTTATTGGATTAGCAATTCAACCAAACGTTTTAAGCATGGAAAAAATTGGTTTTTTCGCCAACATGGATTATAATATGGCACGCGAAAAAATGAATATTTTTAATTATAATTTTCGAATCGAAATTACTTCAACCAATCCTACTCTAGACCAAAATATTGGTGCACAACCGAGTGCTTCCAATCAAGTGAGTACTATCGAACATCAGATTTTAATTGAGGGAGAACATGCTGTTTTGCGATTCCAATTGTTCCGATAAAGGGTTTGCATTATCCTTGGATGCCTTGCTCGCGGTTATTTTACTGGTTTCTTTTATGAGTGCCGCACTTGTTATTGGTTTTGAACGCGATATTACCGCTCCAGTATCCACTTTGAATCGGCTGGGAAGAGATGTTTTAGTAAACCTGGATGAAAATGGCCTGGTTTTTGAGTTGATGGATCAAAATCTTTCTTCAATCGAATTCATGAATTCCTTAGAACAACAAGTAGTTTCTTTAATGCCGTCTGGAACCCATTATCGATTGGAAGTAGAACAATTTGATTTTAATGCTACCGATTGCCAACCCACTCAATCGTTTGAGGATTGCTTTGGAACGGGAATATTGTATCCTATTCGAGGCGAATCCATTTCCATTACTAAAACTCTTTCCAGCG
>JAHJAQ010000095.1 GCA_018813975.1 Microcaldota archaeon | reverse complement strand
TTCTTTCTCCGCCAGAAAGGTTTCCTTCTACGCGAATCCATTCTCCACGTCTGGTTTTGACTTTTACTTCATAATCCCCGTTTTCTACAATAATTTGAGTGGTTTCAAAGTCAGAATAGGGATAGGCTTTTTGCCAAATAGAATTCATGGCTTGGTTAATAGCATCTAATAATTGTTCTCGTAACGTGGCTTGAACAGTTTGAAGCGAAACCGTAAACAATCCTAGTTTTTCAGTTACTTTTTCCAACTGATTGGTTTCTTGGCGTAAGGTAAGTAGTTGGGTTTGAATTTGTTCGAGTTGTTTGGCTTGTGTTTCCAGTTGCTTGGCAAGTTCAAGGTTTTTTTGGGCTTCTTCAATGGCCTTGATTTCCTGGCTTTTTTCTTCTAGCAATTCTTTTCGCAAATTGGAAAGTTTGGGTTCATCAAAAGCAATGGTTTCTTTCTGATTTTTACATTCTGCTAAATTTGTTTTTTCTTGTTCTAGGCTTTTTTGTTGTTCTTCTATTGCCCCTGTTTGTTTTAGAACGAACTCGGTTTGAAGCTTTTCTTCGCGTGTTTTTTCTAGGTTTTTTTGATTTTCTTCTAGTATTTTTCCAAGCTGTTCCTGGCTTTCCTTCAATTGTTGTTGATTGCTTTTTTTGGCTTGGATTTCTTGGCTTATTTTTTGTTCTTGCTCTTTAATTTCTTGCTCTAATTCTTGTTTTTCATGCGCTCCTAAAGAACGCCTACAAAAAGGACATTTTCCTTCTACACGTCCAATTTCTTGCTGGTTTTTCTGGAGTTCGCGTATTTTTACCGTCAGTATTTGCAATTCTTGTTCACTGGTATTAACGCCGGTGGTGGTTTGTTCTTGTTGAGAAGAAAGCGTTTTTTTTTCTTTCAGGGTATTTTTTTCTTTTTCAAAAAGAAATTGTAGTTTTTCTTGTAACTGGATGCTGGATTGGTTTTCCAGGTTTTTTTGCGCGTTTTGAATGTTTTTTCCGAGCGATTCTATTTTGGTTGCGGTTTGAATTTCTCTTTCTCGAATTTGTTTTAGTTTTTGCTCTGCTTTTTCAAGTTCTTGTATTTGAACCGCACGCTCCCGATTTTTTTCTTGAAGGATTTTGGCTTTTTTCGACCACTCTTGGTGCTGTTCTTTTTTTGTTGCCGTGTCTTTTTTTATTTTTTCAAGGTCTTCGTGTTTATAGTGCTTTTCTTGTTCGATAACCCATTTTTTTTTGTCCTCGCTCGTTTTTTTGAGGCGATTCCCTACACTAACCGCATTTTGTCGAGTGGTTTCATATCGATTAATCTCCAACAATTCGTCAAATTTTTGTTTTCTTTCTCTGGGGGATAAGCGCAAGAAAAAATCGATTTGGTTTTGTTCGGAATAAACTGCGCGCGAAAACAATCCAAAAGTAACCTCTAATTCTTGTTCAATGCGTTGGGTTACTTCTCCTGGTTTGGGGCCGGCAATCAAGCGGTCATCACAATATAGTTTGGCTTCGCTTGTTTTGTTTCCTTTGAAAATGCTTCTTTCCACTACAAAATTTTTGTTGTTGTATTGAAATCCCAATCGAATTCTAGCAGAATCGCAAGAAATCGGTTTTTGCATAATGGTTTCTTCGAGTGAAACTCTTCGACCATGCAAGGCGGGAAAGGTTCCAAACAACCCAAAGCAAATCGCATCCACGATCGAGCTTTTGCCGCTTCCCATTACTCCTACTAGAACATTCGTGCCTTTTTTGAATGCTAGAGTAGAATCTTTGTGCGATCGCCAATTTTGGAGTTGAATGGATTGAATCATGTATAAGTATACTAATAAAAAATTGTTAAAACCAAAAGTAGTTATGTAGAAGTCATACTAGGTTCATTCCAATGACTTCTACATTCTCCACATTGGGAATCTGTTTGAGGGCTTGGGTAACGGCATCTAATACTTCGTCTTGTTTTTCTGGAATAAGTATGGCCGCTTTTATGATTTCAATGCCAAATCCGATGGGTTCTTTTTGTACATCTTTTACTTCGCCCGTACTAATTTCTTTTATGGTGTGCAAAACAGTTTCCAATTGTTCCATGTCGGAAATACTAATCTTGTATAATACAAGTGTTTTGCCCATACTGTTGCCCCGTTATGGTCCTATAAACTCATTTTTGCCGCAGGAATATGGTCGTGCATTTTTGCGGCATGTATAGCATCGAATAACTTTTCCCGCGCCATCCGGACATTTGAATTCTACATAGTCTTGTGAGACTTCTCGATTACAGGTTGTACAAGTTTTCACGTTTTTCACTCCAATTATTTGTTTTCAAAAAAATCGGTTGATGCTGTTTCTAAGAAATTTTTGCTACCAAAACCATTAAAAAGAAAAGAGGGTCCTATGCCAGCTTTTTATTCAAGGGCAAGCGAATAATACGCGAAAAAGAACTAAAAACCGAGTTTTCAATGAACTTTTTTCGTTCTTCTTCTGAAATGCCCATGTGTTGGGAATATGCGCCAATAGTCTGTTTAAAGGTTTGGCTAAATTCCATCCAAAAAAAGTCTGGTGGATTCAGCAGGTTTTGCATGAGTTCTTGAAACTTTTTTTGAGGCGTTACATTGGCTTCTCCGCAAGCTGCTAAAAAAGAAGAATGTTGCCGAATGTTTTTTTCGAGTTCTTCTTTATGGCTTTCCACCCATTTAAAAACATCTATTGTGGTTTTGAGTGGCTTGTTTAGAATCCACTCGTTTTTGATCACTTGTGTCGCGGTTTGGCTTGTTTTCACTGTTTTTCTGGGCATATTATTAGTAGAGAACAAAACCCCAATATTAACGTTTGTTTTTTTCAAACTCGCAACCATTGTCCTAAAAAACCCCTTTGCACTACAATTCGCTAATTGGGCTCGTAGCATAACGGAAGTGCAGCCGGCTTCGGACCAACCTTTTTTCAAAAGGTTGGCGAAAAAAAGCCCTTTGGGCATGGCTTCGTCAATTGGGAAAGGTTGTCAAAAAAGGCCATTGGTCTTTTCCTTTGGGCAATTGTTTTTATAACAATAAATTGTCGTGGGGGTTTTGGAGGTTACCGGCAGGTTGGGAGTTCGAGTCTCTCCGGGCCCGCTCACCGCTTTCGAGCGGTGGTGCCGAGATGTAAGGGTTATTTCGCTTTGCTCAATAACCCGACAAGGCTAAACGTGGGAGTTGAAAAGTTGGCAGAGGCTGTGAATAATCTGAAAGTTGGCGTTGGCGTAATGATTTTTAAGAATGGGAAAATCTTATTGGCTAAGCGTAAAAATGCACATGGTGCTGGAGAATTTGCATTTCCTGGTGGCCATTTAGAGTTTGGAGAATCCTTTAAAGGGTGTGCAAGGCGTGAAACCAGGGAAGAATGTGGAATCGAAATCCAAAACATTCGTTTTTTGTTTTTGGCTAATTTAAAGCAATATGTTGGAAAGCATTATTGCCATGTGGGTCTGATAGCGGATTGGAAATCTGGCGAGCCACAGACATTAGAACCGGAAAAGAGCGAGAACTGGAACTGGTTTTCAGTAGACTCCTTACCAAAGCCACTATTCAATGGCTGTGAATTGTCAATCGAAGCGTTTAAAACTAAGAAAAACTTTTTTGACAGCTAGCCGTTCACTTTCTTTTTTTGTCCACTTTAAAACCGTGTTTCTTTTTTCAAGAATTCAGTGGCAAAAATTCGTAAGCCTTTGTTTTTTTTGGTTTCTTTTCCCAAGTTTTCGCTTGTTAATAGTTTCTTTTTTTGGAATGCTTTTTGAAGCGGCGGTCTAGTGGTTATAGCACTTTCTTTCAAAAACAGTTTTAAACAATCTTTTGCCGATCGGATTTTTCGTTTGGTTTCTAGCATTACATGGCCTTTTTGGGTTTTGTAGTGTGTGATTCGGTGTTTTTTCAAAAATCGTTTTACATTCTCTGTATCGCCTGCAAATGGCCCGATTCTTTTTTGGATTGAAGGCAAGCGGTTTTCTTTTAGAGTCGCCAATACCACGATACTGTTTTTTTCGTTTGTAAATGCTTGAATTCTTTTTATTTCAAAATCAAATTGATCAAAGAATATTTTCATTTTTTTGGTTAAACGATTCAGTTGGGCCCACACAATATCGGAAATGGTTTTGGCCGGATATCCTAAAGCGATTCCAATGATTTTTTGTTGTTTTCCCTTTTGGCGTATTTTAGTGGGGTTCCATGGTTTGGTGGGAGCTGGAAAAAAGAATGATAGGGATGGTTTTTTCAAAAAGGATTTGCTAGCGCGAATAATGCGTTCTAGTTGTTCAGCTGATAGTGCGGCTGCTACGTTTCGATTGGGATCGGTGGGGTCAATCAAAATCAATGGAAAATGAGGAAATTGTTTTTGGCAGGTTTTTGGTTTCCAGTATTTTTCCAAGTCAATTACAAGTGGTGTTTTCCACTTGGATATTGCACGAATGGTTTGAGCAAAAGACTTGTAATTAATAATTAATAATTCTGCAGCGTATCCCGAAAAGCTATTATAGTGAGTATCCGCTCCATATGCTTGAATGCCTTTTAAAAATCGTTTTAATAATCGAACCTCGTTTTTTTGTTTGCCCATCATTTTTTTTCCCAGGTATTGGTGGTGAAAGGGCGTTCGGTCTACACTGGATTTTTTTTCGTGAATGCCTTTGATTTTGTATGTGGGAACAATTTCAACATCGTGTCCTTTGTAGGTGCCGCGAATGTAAGGGTGTTCGGAATAGGCTTCTTCCCAAAAATTGCCTTTGAGTACTTTTTTGCCAATGCGCAATCCTTCTTTTTCAAATTCTGTGCGCGATAATTTTTTGGGGAAAAAAACAAATAAGTCCAAGTCGCGGTCTCCGCGCAAGTGCGTGTTTCTTGCAAGAGAACCTAATAATCGCACATCCACGTGCTTGCCCTCAATTTTTTTTATTTTTTGTTCGAGTTCTTGGGCAATTTTTTTTTCTTGTTGGCTTTCTTGTGCACTTGGAACGATTTGGACTAGTACTTTTTCGAGAATACGCTTCATTGTCAATCGCTTCCTGAAAGGGTTATATATATGCGAATTGTTTATTATTAATCTTGTTTAGGTGTTTTTAATGGCCTTGGAAGAGGTAAAAGGCGAAAGATTGGAAGTCGAAAACAAATCTTTTTCGGTTTTCAAAGGTTTTCCCTATAATTTGCTTGAAGTACAGTCATTGGCATTAACTGCAGAAGAAAAAAAGCTTGCCTTATTGTTGTCCAAGGCGATTTCTGGAAAGATTGGTATCTCGGGTTTGCGAGAAGACCTTCCCAAAGTGTCTGCCAAATTTGCAGATGATTTTTTCAAGCATGTGATTCAACAAGTTCACGCATGGGGTGCCCTGGAAAAAATGCCTTTACTATCTCAATTGGATTCCCTAAAAAGCGATTTGACCTTGTTGCTAGCGGGTTTTTTTCCAAAACTAGAGCACCATAAAAACATGGCTTCTCTAGCGGTCGATAATTCTATTGGTTTTGGTGTGTTATCTCCTTTATTGCATGAAGCTTCTTTGGAAGAAATCATGGTAAATGGATTGAAAAAAGCGGTTTTTGTGATTCATCGCAGGCATGGCATGTGCAAAACAAACTTGGTTTTTTCTATTCCCACTCACTTACATTCATTGGTAACTCGAATTGCCCGTTCTGTTGGAAAACCATTTGATGAAGATCATCCCTTACTGGATGCACGATTGTCTGATGGAAGCAGGGTTAATGCTACTATTTCAACGGTTACGCCTGATGGCTCTACTTTAACGATTCGAAAGTTTTTCAAAATTCCGTTGTCCATGGTAAATTTGATTGAAAATGGAACCATTTCAAGTGAAGCCGCGGCTTTTTTGTGGTTAATGGTGGAAGGACTTGGTTTAGAACCCATGAACTTGATTGTGACGGGGGGGACTAGCAGTGGTAAAACCACTACGTTGAACGCCCTGGCTTCTTTTAGTCGGTTTTCCGATCGTATTGTTTCCATTGAAGATACCTTGGAATTGGATTTGGGTGACCGCGAGAATTGGGTGCGCATGGAAGCTCGACCCAAAAGCGGGGATCGAGAAGCAGTTTCCATGGATGACTTATTGCGAAATGCGCTTCGCATGCGGCCGGATAGGCTGATCGTGGGAGAAGTTCGTGGAGAAGAAGCCCAAACAATGTTTGTGGCAATGGATACGGGTCATCGTGGTTTATTGGGAACCTTGCACTCGAATACCGCGCGCGAAATGTTATTGCGCTTGCAACAAGCACCCATGAATGTAGCAGAGGTCATGGTGCCCTTATTGAATTTGGTTGTGGTTCAAGTAAAATTGTTTTTGCCCGGAAAAGGCGTGGTAAGGCGTGTTTCTCAAATCGCAGAATTATCTCCTTTAGAAGGAAAGCCCTTGCAGGCCACCTTGTTTCAATGGCAACGCTCTACTGATCACTTGAAAAGAACGGAAACGCCCAGTCATGTTTTTGAATTGTTATCAGAACGCACTTCTTTATCCAAAAACGACTTAAAAAAAGAATTATTGGTTCGACAACGCATTTTAGAATGGATGGTGCATAAGGGCATCATGGAACACGATGATGTAGCGGATCTCATGCAGCACTATTATTCCGATTCTCACAGTATTATACATCGCATTCAACAAGAAGAACTCTAACTAGGAAACCAGTTTCCATTCAAAAACTTTTTTGTAAACCGGTCCGTCTGGTTTTAATTGCGACTCCAAGAGCACAATTTCTTGTACTAAAAATGTTTCTTGAAAGGAAAGCCCATTTATTTTTTCCGCGAGTTCTTTTAGTTGCTTCGTGGAAAGGGTTTTGTTTCGAGCCAAGGTTACATGTCCTTTAGATTCCTCTGGTTTTACGTGTAAACATTGAATAATCATTTGGTTTTTTTCTTGTAATTCGATTTTTCCTTGTTGGATTCCCAACCACAACACCCGATTTTTGAAGAAACCTGCTTTTTCCAATTGAATTTCAAATACTTTTTCGCGGGAAAGCGGTTTCAATGTCTCTACTAATTCAGGTATTTTTTCTTCGGGCCAGCCCCCTAAAAAGCGCACAGTAAAATGAAGGTTTTCCCGGGCCACTATCTTTAGCTCTTCTTTAAATGGTACTACTATGGGGAAAATGGTTTCTTGGATTTTTTTTTGAATGACTGCTGGAATTAGAACCGCGATAAACAATCGTTTTTTCACTGTTGGTTCCTCAATTCTTTTTTCACTATTTTTTCAAACTTTTTTAATCGTTCAAAATTAATTTCTAGTTTTTTATTGGCTTGTTTGACTAAAAAAACAAAAAAATCTTTTTCCACAAGAATAATATTGTTTTTTTTGACAGGAATGGCCATGCCGTGCGTTCCAATGAGTTCTATCAAAAACTTGCCTGTTTTGGCCACAATAATGCCTGCTCTTTTAATGCCTGCTTTTCGCGCGCAAACCAATACTCGATTGGCATTTTCAAGAGAATTGGTTCCAAGGTGAAGAATAAACGGTTCTTGTTTAAACCATAAAATATCTGTGGTTTTTTCGTTTATTTTGTTCCAAACAATTTTGGCATTTGTTTTTTCGTGTTTTTTATAAAAAAAAGCGGCTTCTCGTTTGGTTTCTTGGGCATCTAATCTGAGTACTACAATCCTTCCACTACAACTGGATGCCGTAAAAAAAAAGGGTTGTTGGTTTAAGAAACGGCATAACGGAATGATTTGTGCGTCTGCTTTTTTTTCTTGAACGGCTTTTTCAAATGTTTTTTCGTGCCTTTTTTTTACCATTTGAAAGCGTTCTATTCCGGTTTTTGATACCATTATCTACTTATTTTCAAATCGCCTTTAAAACCCTTTTTTTGGCGACACTATGTTTTTAATCTCAAGCCAATAGGAAATACTAGTGATATACTATGAATTGGATGCACAAGTTCTTGTTGATAGTTGCCTTGTTAGTGCTGGTAAATTCTGTTCAAGCAGTGGTTTTTTTGGTTTCTCCGGTTTCCACTGCGCTAGAAGCCAATGCTTCTTTTTCGTTAGGAGAGGCTATGCCGGGCGAAACTATTGAACTGGTTTTTTCGAATGAAGATGGAAAAGGCGGTTATTGGAATCAAGTAACCATAGTAGAAGGGTCATTGCCGGGTAATTGGATTGTAAGCCAACCTGAATTGTTTGCAGAATCCCTTGTACTTTCAATTTCCATTCCAAAAGAAGAAACTGAAAAGCTCCAAAACATGCGCTTTCGCTTGTCTAATACCCAAAATCCTTTGACTGTTCAAGAAATTTCTTTAAAAGTAGTACTTAAAAACGATTTAATAAAAACCAGTTTTTCTTCTGTACAAGAATTTGTTTCATTGGGTGAAACCGCTTCCTATCAATTGGTGGTACTAAACAATTCTATTGCTGCGCACACCATTGTCATTCGTTCTTCTTTGCCTTCTTTTTGGTTTGAACCCCAAACCATAGTGGTTCCGGCAAAACAAAACTTCACGGTTCCAATAGAGGCTGTATTGAAGGTTAGTCCCAAGTCTTATGGCTTAAAGAGTTTTAGTTTTTTAGTGGACTCTGGTTTGAATGAAAAACGATTGGATGCCTTTCAAATCGAATTATTAGTAAAACCAACTCTAAAAGGAAAATTTGGGGCCGGATTGTTTGGTTTTTCCTTTTTTTCCCCTAATCTGAGTGTTTTTTACTTTTTTAATGCCTTATTGGGTTCTATCCAGTAAACCTTTTTTCAAACCCAATTCAAGCAACCTTTTTTCAAAAGGTTGGCGAAAAAAGTTATTGCGTGCTTGAATGGGCCCTTTTGAAGCGTTGCTTCAAAACGGGAGGTTTACAAAAAAAAGCCTTTGGCTTGCTCTTCGAGCAATTGTTTCAAAAGGTTTACAAAAAAACCAAAAAGTGGATCGTTGTGGAAAAAAAGCAGTTATTTGCACAATCTCTTATTCAAAAGATTGAAGCCAAGGAAATAAACTCGGTTGGAGAATTAAACAAAGCCAAGATTCGATTGGCTGGAAAAATCGGTTTAAACCAATTGCCCCCCAATCCGACTATTTTGTCTTTTGCTAAAAATCCTTCGCTTCGAACCAAACAATTGTTGGGAATAAAACCTGTTAGAACCATTAGTGGTGTGGCTCCTTTGGCGATTATGGCCAAGCCAATTGATTGCGCACATGGAACCTGTATTTTTTGTCCGGGCGGGGAAAAAAGTTTTTTTGGAAGCATTCCCAAAAGCTATACTGGTCATGAACCGGCTTCTATGCGTGCTCAATCCAATCAATTTGACCCTTACTTACAATCGTTTAATCGCTTGTACCAGTTTGCTGCTACCAATCACAACCTTCAAAAAATCGAATTGATTGTAATGGGGGGGACCTTTCCCAGTTTTCCAAAAACATATCGTCATTCTTTTGTTGCAGGTGCTTTTAAAGCACTAAACGATTTTTCAGACTTGTTTTTTGCTCCAAGCGGTTTTGATTTTAAAAAGTTTAATGCTTTTTTTGACCCTAAAAAATTTGAATACAAAAAACAACCCATTTCTTTTCAAAAAAAGTTATTGCATCAAAAAGGAAAGCCTGTTTTAAAAAAAGAACAAAAAAAGAATGAAACCGGTTCTGTTCGAATGGTAACTTTTTGTGTGGAAACCAAACCAGATTATTGCAAACAAAAACACATTAACGACTTATTGGATTTGGGTGTTACGCGAGTAGAACTGGGGGTACAAGCTTTGGATGATAACCTTCTTTCTTTTTCCAATCGTGGTCATTCCGTTCAAGATTCTGTTATGGCCACACAGCATCTAAAAGACAGTGCCTTGAAAGTAACCTATCACATGATGCCCGGCCTGCCGCACAGCACGTCTGAAAAAGATATTGGAATGTTTCGTGAATTGTTTGAAAACTCCGACTTTTGCCCTGACGCCCTCAAAATTTATCCGTGTATGGTATTGCCCGGAACTCCATTGTACAAACAATACCAAAAAGGATTGTTTTCTCCTTTAACCACCAAACAAGCCGCTCGTATTATTGCCAAAGCCAAACGATTTTTTCCTCCTTGGGTTCGCATTCAACGCATTATGAGAGATATTCCTACTCAATTTGCGATTAAAGGGGTTCAACACAATAATTTGCGCCAGTTTGTAAAACAAAAAGCCCTTGAACTCGGTATTGAATGTCAGTGTATTCGTTGTAGGGAGGCCGGGCATTTACAACAAAAAAAATCGTTCCAACTAAAACCCAATAACGCTACGATCCAAACAATTAAGTACGAAGCGAGTAAGGGAATGGAAATATTCATTTCTGCGGAGGATTTGAAAGAAAATGCCTTGTTTGGGTTTTGTAGACTGCGCATTCCATTCAAGCCATTTCGAAAAGAAATAACCTCTTCTAGCGCCTTGGTGCGCGAATTACACGTATTTGGAGAACCCTTACTGTTGGGTCAAAAAAAGAAGGATAGCATCCAACACAAGGGCCTGGGAAAACAGCTATTACAAAAAGCAGAAGAAATAGCCAAAAACGAGTTTTCCAAGCGAAAAATAGTGGTTATTGCTGGAATTGGGGCTCGAGAATACTATCGCAAGCAGGATTATATCCTTAAAGGGCCTTTTATGGAAAAAACGCTCTAAAGCCCCCTAGTTCTGTGGCGCGCCCCACACTATATCACACTATATTATATATTTATAATACATTGGGGGTAGGGTTTTTTGTGATACTATGACTACATTATTTGCCTGTTTGGGCATTGGAAAAGGAACCTGGGGCCACGTGGCTCGGCTTATTGCCACGGAAGAATGGGATCGAGTTGTCTTGCTTTCCAGCGATTTTGGAAAGGAAAACTTTAAACCTGAAAAAGAGTGCGAATGGATCCTTCTCAATAATCGAGCTGGCTTTGTAATCATCAAAGATGCTGTAAAAGAAAAGCTTCCTGAAGGAGAGCTTGCGCTTTCGCTTGCCTCTGGATCTGGAAAAGAACACATGGCTGTCTTAGTGGCCTTGCGAGAAAGCAACCGCGACTACAAAATCGTTACCTTAACCGGTGACGGTGTCAAATACTATTAAATTCGCAGTGTTGTTCTTTCCTATTTTAAACCTTTTTTTCTTTTTGTTAGTGATTGGTGGTGATTTAATGGACTTTTTACTTGTTTTATTGGCGTTACTCATAGCCTTACTAGTGCTTTTTGTGTTTTGGTTTTATGCCAAAAGCCATTCCTTACAACAACAATTGGAAGAAGTATTGTTTCGCAAGGACAGCCAATCCGTTAAATATGGAAAACTAACTGAACAATGGATTCCTTTTTCCGATCGCTTTCCCCATTCTCCGGAACGATTTCGTTTTTTAGGAAACCCCATTGATGGCATTGTTTTCGAGGATAACAAGATTGTTTTTTGCGAGTTCAAAACCGCAACCGCTTTTTTGAACGAAAAACAAAAACGCATTCGAGAACTGGTATTACAAAAAAAGGTTGAATGGCTGGAATTCAAAATAAAATAATCCAATTTTCTGCGATTATTCCCACTTAGTTTTGAATTTTAGTATTCCCACCATTCCACCAAATCCTTCTAGTTTTTTGCCGGGATCGGTTTCACTGTTTAGAATGTGAATTTTTCCTTTGTGTTGTTCTACTTTTTGTAATAACGGTTGAATGGTTGAGTCTTGGCGTAACAAAGAATCCAATACCAATAGTTCTTTTACCGCGCGCATTTCAATGGCTTCTAGAATCTCTTTTTTTCCGTACACCGACAGCCCACTTTCAGTGGCCAGTTCTTTCAAAAAGCCTTCTATTTTTTGAGCGTCTTGGGCAATTTGTGTGGCTTGCACGATTTTTTCTAATGCCCCGCTTTTCACCAGTTCGTTTAAACCAGTAATGCCCGTGCTGTTCGTGGATTCAAAGAAAACAGTTTCGCTTATTTTTTGATTGGTTTTTTCCCAGTGTTTTTTCAAGTTTTCTTTGGTAAAACCAGGGCCTGCCACGACAAGTTTTTTTGGGCTTATTTCTTTTATTTTTTGACTGATTTCTTCTAAATATTTTTTTTCGTTTTCGTCTGTTGCTTCAAATCGTTTTCCGGTTTTGGCAGCACGAATTGCCCCCCTTGGTTCTACGTCGAATTCTTTTAGAATTCCAAAACTCGCGGTTTCATCATCTAGCACGCATAATAATACGGGTTCTTTTTGAGTGGCTTCTACGGCTTTTTTTAATCGTTGGATTTGGTGTTCTTTCCACTCGTTTTTTTGAATAGTGGTTACTTCCCCCAAATTGATTTCCAAAGAGTGGTGTGCTTTTAAATCAATCAAGTGAACTGGTTTTCCTTCTACAATGATTCCGTTCACACGTAATATTCCTGAAAAGCGATGAAATTCTGCGTCTTCCACCTGAATTTTCAAGAATAGTTTGATTCTTTCGCTTTTTTGTTGTTCATCTTTTCCCTTGATTTTTCGATCCGTGCTACCGCTAATCAAATCATTGGGTTCAATGATTTGTTCTAAATGCCATAAATCATCCAGGATTTCTGGCACTATTTTAATGGTCTTGGTTTTTTGGTCTAAGAATCGAATTTGCATGAAAACCAAAAAAAGTAGTGGTTATAAGCCATTAAAATAGCTTTCCCGAACTTGGGGCCTAAAGTGCCCTTTCAATTCTTTTTAAATGGAACTCTTTTATAGCGTCTTGTGGTTTTTAGTTATTCATGCCTAAAAGGAAGGTTTTGGTTTGGGGTATTCTGCTAAAGCTGGAAAAAAAAGCTAACCGTCCTACGCTAGAATTCAAAAGATTTTATGTTCATATTACGCAGGGAAGTCCTGCTAACCCTTTGTTTTTTTCAAGTCCCGCACTAAGAAAATTAATTGATCAATTTCCTCGTCTAAAAAGCCGAAAAACACATATTGGAGCAATTTGTCATCACTGGGATCGAGAAAAGGAGGTATTTAGAACTGCCACGCGTCCTTTTACATTTTTGAGTTACTCCATTACGGAAGCGTTTAAACAAAAAGGAATTGGCGAAGCACTAATGCGAAAATCATATCGTGAATTACAAAAGTTGGTTGGAGTTGTTCGTATTATGCCCTTTCAATCTGTTTCAGATGTTATGCTGAGAAAATTAGAAGCAAGAGGAATAAAAGTGACTGGGCGGGAACAATCAGACACTAGGCACTATGAAAGTACGACAGCCGATATGATATCGCGTATTAATATGGTTAGAAGGCGTAGAAGGCGATTAAGTCAAGAGCGTAGAATAAGATTAAACCGAAAATTAAAATAGCTTTCCTGGTTTACGCGTAATAATATTTTCCGCTTTTTTTTTGTTCTCGGTCTAAAACACTTTCTGATTTGTTAATGCGCGGTCTTTTACTGGTTTTGTCTCTTCGAAGGGTTATGTTCATTTCTTTGAGTAAAGTGTTCATGCCTGTTTCCATGGAAAAAGGGCCTAATGCTTTTCCTTGTACCGCGGGTTTTCCGGAAAAAACCATTAAGCGATCCGAAATATAATCCGTGAATAATAAATCGTGGTCTACAATTAACGCGCTTTTTCCAGTTCTTTCTACGGTACTGCGAATGGTTTTGGCAATGCTAATGCGTTGTTCCACATCCAATCCTGCGGATGGCTCGTCCATGAGCATTATATCGGCATTTTGAGCTAAGGTTAAGGCAATCGCGGTTCGCTGTAATTCTCCTCCCGACAAAATGGAAAACTTTTTTTCCCAAACAGACTCAATTTCCAATGGTTTTAGAATGGTATTGGATAATTCTTCGTGGGACAATTTGATTTTTTTCTGGAACGCTTCTGTCACCGTAAGATTTTTGGGTCGTTCTAAATACTGGGGCTTGTACGCGATTTTTAGCGATTGGTTTAGGGTGATATTATCGGGTTTTAGGGTTCCGGCCAATAATTGTACAAAAGTGGTTTTTCCAATGGCATTTGGCCCCAGTACGCCCACTACCTCGTGCTGGTTTAAACAATTTTTTTCTACTGTTAATTCAAAAGAACCCAATTTTTTTTCGAGTTTTGGCCAACTAAATAAAGGGGCGCCTTTTTTGGTTTCTTTAGCACTCTTGGCAAAAAATTCAATGGATTGGTAGCGAAAACGATAGTTTTCATCTCTTGAAAATCCTTCCAAGTATTCGTTAATGCCTTCTCGGCTGGTTTTTACCTGGCTTACAATGCCAAACACACTTGGAGTGCCGTACATTAAGTGAATTTTGTCCGACAAGTAATCCAATAATATCAAATCGTGTTCTACTACCATTACACTTGTTTTTTCTGTTACCAAACCGCGAATAAAAGACGCAATGCGCAGCCTTTCTCGGATATCCAAAAAAGAAGAGGGTTCATCAAAAAAATAAACATCGCTTTTTTTCAAGGCGGTTGCCGCAATCGCGGTTTTTTGCAATTCTCCGCCCGAAAGCTCTTTGGGAAGATGGTCTAGTACTTTTTCCAATCCCAATTCTTGAATGGTTTCTTGAAACTGGTTTTTTTCATCTACTTGTTGGAGTAATTTTCCAATTTTTTGCTTGGCGTTTCGAATGGCTTCAATGTTCTGGGGTTTGACCGCAATCTTTACCTGGTTTTGGGATACTTTTTCAAAAAAGGCAAATGCTTCTTTTCCTTTAAAGGTTTCCAATACGTTTGCCCAGTTTCCTTTTTCAGCAAAATTGCCTAAATTGGGAATGGTTTTTCCACTAAGGCAGTCAATAGCAGTTGTTTTTCCAATCCCGTTTTTTCCAATCAATCCAATTACTTCTCCAAAACGCGGTAATGGGAAGCGATGCAAGCGAAACTGGTTTTCTCCAAACTGGTGTAATACCCTGCCTGGTTCGATTGAAAGATTAATAACAGAGATAGCATTGAAAGGGCATTTTTTGACGCAAATTAAACAGCCAATGCACAGTTCCTCTGAGATGTGAGGTTGTTCTTGGGCCTCGTGGCTAATGCATTCTTTTTGGTTTCTATTTACGGGACAAACACTTTCACAATACCAGTTACCGCATTTTTGGGGGCTGCATTGTTCATAGTCAATAACCGCAATGCGTTTTTTAGCTTCCATCAGCATATATCAAAAAGAGTTGTAATGGTTTTAAAGTGGTGGTGAATTGAATTCAATTTTTTACAAAAAAAAGGGGGTTTTAACACCGGTTTATGATTGGAATAAAACCCTGGCGTATTGGGTTTTCGGCGGTTCTACTTGGATTCGTGCTTCCAACAAATCATGATTTTCAGTAGGGGTGGGCATATTTTTTTCCAGGTCTGTTGCTTCATCTGGCATGCTCGTAGCATTTTCTTGGAACGATGGGTAAACACTAAAAATGGCTTGAATCCACCACAAAATCAATACCGCGACTAAAATCCATTCTAATCGAGAAGAATGCTGTTTTTTCATACAAAAATTGGTCTTGAAATTTTTAAACCACTTTTTTTTTGCAAAGGAAAAAAACTAAGTATTCAATGAGGTTAGCAAGCGGCTTCTGGCGTGCTATACAAACAATTGATTTCGGTGGTGTTTAGTGCTTTGGTATAAATGCGAACCTCGTCCATGCGTCCTTCAAAATAATAATTCTTGGTAGCATAATTATCAAGATTGTTTGGCCAGTTCGTGTATTTATGGCATTTGATGCCCAAACAAAAGCTTGCGGAATCTCCTTCAAAAGCACGCAAAACCGATTCACCCCCGGCTGGATAGGGGGTCTTATTCACATATATCGTTTTAGTGGGATTTAGTATATTGGTATAATTCATTACAATCACTACGTGATTCCATACATTAGGAGTAATGGCATAATTGGATGTTCGAACCTCTGGTGTCGGATCCTCTCCATCATGGGTTAAAAAAGAGATTGCCATTGGATAACTTTCTCCCTCCAAATCGAATTGTGTTTCAATACAACGGTTGTCATAATCGATTCGAGGGCACAGTGAAAAAAGGTCTTGAGAACCATCTCCCGTACTGGTGGGTTTGATCCAAAGTGAAATGGAATAACTTTTTCCAGCCAAATTAAGGTTTGTACCGCGCATAAAAGAGTTAAAATTTCTTCCATCTAATTCGGCTGCTTTTCCCCAGGAATCATCTTCTTGGCTAACCCCGGAAAAGAATAGGTCAGGTGTATCAGTTACTTCGTTCTTAAAGAATGGTCCTGAAATGTCTTCAAACTTATAATGTTTTATGAGTCCTTCAAATTCTTTTCCATTATTGTATAAGTCTTGAACCGTTGGAACCGTTGTGCTATCTAGTTCTTGGTTCCAAATAGTTACTTCATCAATTTTTCCTTTAGTCCAGTGCCTTTCAGCATCCTCAAATTGTATTTTTCCAATATTAAAAATACTGGGCGGTACATTAAATGATCCTAGTGCAGGGTCATTGGTTACAATTTGCTGTCCGTTCAAAAAAATACTGCGCGTATTATTCGTTTTATTATAGGTAACTGTAATATGATTCCATGCATTCGTGGCCACTACATATTTTCCAACAGGGGTTTCAGAATAATCCTCTGTTCCGGCGCCCCAATTTCGATTAAAAGCAAAGCGGATTTGGCTTGTTGAGTAGTACTGTGGTGTATAATGTTGTATTTCCAAACAAGCACCATCCAATTGTTCTAAGTCAGGGCATTGCGCAATCAAGTCTGGCTCTTCACAACAATAGGGATCAATGTCTTCATAGGGCTTATACCACAAGCTAATGGAAAAATCGTCAGTACTAAGATCCATGTTATGTGGCATGGTGGCATACTGTCCTGGTAAATCATTGGGGGAGGTAGCTGGAATTTCATTTAATCCAATTCCATTGCTTGCAGGAACAATTCCTGGAACACCTGAAACGCTTTGACTGTCTTGTCCATACAATGTAAATCCATATCCACTCGCATCGGTAAAGGTTTGACTGGTTTCATCCAAATTCCATTGTGCAATTTTTGGTCCTATTATGACTGGTGGCTCGCCTTCTGCTACTTCCACATCAATTTCGCCTTGGTCTAATGCATGCCGGTACACGTGCAGGTTATCCGCACGGCCCTCAAAATAATCTGCAACTGGATCAAAGTCAGCGTCTTTACACCACGCCCCAAAACAAAATGGAATCGCTACTCCTTCAAATGGGGGGCTGGTACTATCTTGCGCTACACTTATACCATTCACAAAAATCTTGCGCGTTCCGGTATTGCCGGCAATCTCATCATAGTCGTAGGTAAATGCTACGTGATGCCACATATTAGTTGGCAGTAATGGATTTACGTAATCCCAATAATACTCTAGTCTATCTCCTCCAAAATCAAAGAAAACAAGATCGCGTTTGGTAAGGATTTGAAGGCATTGTTTTTGAATATTTATAAGCGGGCATTGACTAAAAAGCGTTGGATTGTTACCCATATCCAGGTTAACCCAAGCGGTAACTGAAAAATCTGTTTTTCGAAGATCAATAACGGGTCCAATTCCTAAAATGGTTGGGGTAATAGGGTCTTGGTCTAATCCTGCACCATTGCCAATAAGCCCCCAGGTTTCTTGCAAGCCATTACTAACCAAATCGTATTCTTCTGTAACACTATTATAATAAGCGCCACTGCTTTTTTCTTCAAACTCCCAATATCCATCCGAAAAAGCGAGTGGTTCTCCTTCCAAATATTGGGTTAAAATATAGGATTCAGCAAGAACATCGCTCCAAACACTCATATGATCCACTTTGCCAGTCAAGTATTGCGAAACAGTGCCCTGGCAAAACGCGCCAACACAAATTTGGCCGTCGTTTCCTTGATAAGGGGCTGAACTAAAAGTATGGCTCTCAATTTCATGGCCATTTACATAGAGTGTTCCTTGTATTCCATTAAGCGTAAAAGCAATGTGCGCCCAGTTAGCCGGTACAATCTGGAGAGTATTCCAGGTTTGGTTATTAATTCTAATGTCCATTTGGCCCTGGGTGGCGGTGGTGATTTTAACACAATTTGTTCCATCAGAATCGCACTGTGAAAAAATGGTTTCATTAGGCTGGTTTTTTTGATTGGTCCAAAACATAATCGAAAAATTGCCGCTCAAATCCAAAAAATCAGTGTTATTATACACAAAGTCTTCATTAGCAGAATTTAAGTTCACTGCGTTTCCAATCTTTCCTGCTCCGCGCTCAATTTCAGTTAAAGAAGAAGGCGTTAAATTGTATTGGCCCGTTAAATCCAAAAAGTTTCCCGTGCTTTCATCGAAAGTCCAAAACGCTTCTAGGTTGGCGGGCAATGCTTCAACCGTAATATCCGCACTACAATTGGCATGATCTGCCCCTTCGCTTATCGTAGCACTAATTGTAAAATCTTCTGGAGTGGGCGAGGCTGCTAGCGTATAAGCACCGCACATAGCAGTGCACTCGGTTGCTGTACAAACAAGACTGTCATCCCCTGAGATTAAATCATTGCACGAAAAAGAATCTTCATCTGGGATTCCTGTAAAACCATCAAATGTTACTGTAACGCTTGTGCTTCCGCCTTCAAAAATTGGGTTGGGGCTTAAACTCATTGCACAGGTTTTGTTTCCGCCCGGTCCTTCCGGTTCTCCTATATCATACACGCCAGAAGGCACATCAATAATTTTGGCGATACAAGACCCGCTTGTTAATTGAATTTCTTTTTGAATGCTAATGTTTTGTGCAAAAGAAGCTTTGATTCCATTGGGTGGGGTATCATTAGCACACGTCAAATCCCCGCTAACTGTAAAAAACGGTTCGGTCCAGTCACTTGAAAGATTAGCAGTACATTCTAAGTTTGGTTCAATAGGGGTATTGAAATAAGTGATTTCGCTTGAATAATCCGGCGTGAATGACGTGAATTCACAATCGGTTACAAAATCAATGTTTTCCAGGATTTGGTTTACGGTTTCTTGTTCGAGTATAAATCGAAGGTCTTGCCATTTCGTGGTTACATCATAATAACTTTGTGCAGCCGCTAGTGTGCTGTCCTCTTGTAGTTGGTATACGCCAGACAAAAAAGCCGCGCCCATAACCGCGACTACAATCAAAAAAATAGGTTCTGTTAGTAAGGCCTTGTTATTCAAGAGAACACCTCACAAGTCGCGGAAGGACAACAATGTTGTCTGGATTCCACTGCTGGCGGTGATCCAATCGGTCCAGTTTCTGGATCAACTTCATACAATCCCAAATGATATAATTTGTAACAATAATAGTCATTACTTCCCGGTTCTGATTCATCCTTGAGTGTTCCACTTACTAAGTGGGTTTGGGCTTCCATAATTGTTTGGCTGTGCTTCCATCCGGTTGACTCTATTTGGGCACTAGGATTTTCCACTAATAAGGTAACCGTGGTAATAATCATTATAGCTGCGGCTAATCCAATAATAGCTTCTGTAGTAAATACAAATCCTTTTTGGTTTTGGCTTTTTTTTATCATTTCCATACCGTCAAAATAATATCTTTTTTTTCTAAGGTGCAATGAATTTGTTCGTCTTCTGGATCGGGTGCTGTGGGAAATCTTTCTTGCAAGCATTTGTGAACTTTTGCCTTTGGAATGTCTCCAGACCATACAATCGCCTTGAGTTTTGTGGCAAAAATATTTTTAGTGTCAAAAGAAGGGGTGCTACTTCCCGCCAACAATCCCTGGTCACTGTCATTAAAAACACTGTATTCATAATCGCTTGGTAATCCCAAGGCTGATTTGCTTACTATTTTAGTGGTGTCAATGCAATTGTTTACAAACAATCCTACTATTGGTGCGCCTGTGCTGTTTTCCATTTGACAAATTAAGCTTGGACTGGCCATTAACAAGAAACCCGCGGTTTGACCATAGTGTTCTAATTCTATTTGTTGTTGGTGGGATTGCCATTCAAATGCAAACATTTCTCCAAATTTTAGGGTAATACCCATGGCTAAAAAAATGAGTCCAATCGCAAACAAAAAATCCAGTGATAATAATTGTCCTTTTGGTTTCATTCTTTTTGCCTCATTAATTAATGATAATGGTTTCTCCACATTCTAGTCCGCTAATATTATTACTCCAAGAACCCCAACTACTGGGAAGGAAAACCGCGCGTTCTATTGTGATGTCTGTTCCGCCTCCATCCCGATCGATTTCAACGATAACGTTCCCACTAGCCAATGAAATGGTACAGGTTTCACCATAAGTTGGATTTACTATCATCAAGCTGGGAGTGGGAATCTCAATGCTAGTGCTGGCGGTATTGGATAGGATGGCGAGTGCGGTTATGCTGTGTGCCACGTTATGCGCAATGACTTTGGCTTGGTTTTGAAGGGCAAGAATTTCTTGGCTTTCCTTGCTGTTTTCAGCCATTAATGTCAGTGCACTAAAAGCCGTGAGAATAACAATAATTAGAATAACAATTTCCAAGCTAACCTGGCCTTTTTGCTTGTTCATGGTTAGATAAAGTCAGGAACCAGTATTTATTTTTTGGTTTTGGTATTTTTGGCTTTTAATACGAGTGATGCCATCATTTCTTTTGGTTTGGTTAAACCCGCTAATTGTAGAAAAGTAGGGGCTATTTGAGTAATCGCTCCTTTTGAAGCCAATTTGTTTTTTTCAGTATTCACAATCCAGCAGGGCACTGGATTGGTG
>JAHJAQ010000094.1 GCA_018813975.1 Microcaldota archaeon | reverse complement strand
CAATGGTTTCTAATTTTTCTCCGTAAACCTTTTGCTCTGGAGCTAGATTTTTAGTCCAAAGCCGATTTGAAAAACGATACACGCCAAAAAAAATTTCGTTTACCATTTCAATCCTTTCTTCTTGACATTCTTTTTTTTTCTGGTTTTTGAAAGATTCCCTGACTAGCTTTGCGTCTTTTTTCTGCATCAGCAAGAAATTCCCAAATTCCTGCGGCACTAACTTTTTCGCGGAAATAACGCAATCCTTTTCTTGTAAAACCCCCTCGAACTTGAAGTGTTTCTTTTTGAACCATTTGTCTTTCCCATAGCCTCACTTTGAACGCAGATGGAACCAGTTCCCTCATTTTTTCAGGTTTTACTGGAACGGGTTCTAATGGAAGCAAATCAGCCCATAAAAGTAAAACACCATCAATTCCGTGTCTTTGAACAACATATTTGCGGAAGTTTATTATAGTGGGTTTTTCTGATAATGGAGTCTCGCGCATTGTGTTTTGACTGCGAGGATTTGTATTTTCATACCACCTTATCATTCTATTTGTCTCTATTGGCAGGGCTCCTGTTGTTCGCGCGTTTTTTATTCTTCTGTCAATCGGTTTTCGGGTGGAAAGGGAAACCAGTCTTTGAAGGGCATGAAACTGCTCGTGTGCAGTTGTAATGCTTGTTTCTATTTGGGGTCTTTTGATTTCTTTAGGCGTTTTTAATTCGTATGCGTGTGTATGGTGATAATATGTTCCTATGTTAGTACTAAGCAAAGATGCGGGGGATGGTATAACTTTCCGTTCCGGCATAAGGGATAATACTGGAACTCCTGAAATTTGGGATAATCTTTTGTACATATTGGGAAAATTGATTTTTTTAGGAACCGGTCGTTGACTTTTTCCAAGAATTTTTGGGCCGGGCATTTTTATCAGTATTTATTTTTTTGTCCTGTTTTTTTGCGAAAAAAAGGCTTTTTTTTCTGGAATCGTTTAATCGGTCGCCGGTTGAATGAAAAAGGTTTTCTTTTTTGAAATTTTTTAACCGGGTATTTTTGGAAGGGGAATAGCCTTGTTTTTTTTGGTTTTACCGGCTTTTTTTGTAATAGCTCAAAGCGAACCTTTAATTTTTTGTCTAATTCTTCTGTAATATTGGTTTTTCCAAAAACATCTGCTTTAATGGCTAAAGATAATTTTCCCGCGAGCGTGCGTGCCATGGCTCCTTTATGGCTGGGAGGCAATTGTTTTACTAGAGAATGCCCGTACAAAAAACCGTGTTTTGGGGGCGGGGTTTTTCGCTTGGTTTTGAGATACCTAAACAATGCTTTTTCTGCTCCTAATAATTGTATGGTGGAAGCAGGCATTTCTGCCAGTCTTTTTAGGGAACCGGCCTTGCTTAATAGCTTGGCGCCAAGCAAGCTCCCGGCCACAGTAGAAAAATTGGGGGCCAGTGCGTTTAATTCTGTGTTAATAAATTTTTCCAATACTGTTCGCTCTTGTTTTAGATTCAAGGCATTCAAAGCGAGTACTCGAATTTCGCCAAGATTTTTTTCTTCAGTAGCACCAATGGATTTTTGGCTTGCTTGAATTATTTTTTCTTTTAAATCAGAATTTTTTACAAGCTTGTCCAGGTTAGCTGGAGAAAAGTCTTTTTTGTGTCCAATTTCGTATACCAGCTGTAAGAATAAATCCGGATCGTTTAGGATTCGTTCTAGTTCGGGAAAAAAAGAATGGTACCATTCGCGAGTATGTTCAAACAACAAATTAGAAGAAGCATCCAAGTCTTCTAGTGCGTTTGTGGCTCTAATAATGCCAATTTCTTGTTCGCCGTATTCTTGGCTTACTTGTTTTTTGGTTTGTTCCAAAAATTTGTTGCGTAGTTCGTTTAATCGATTCATGGAAATCATTTTTCCGAATATTTTTGTAAAATAGAAGACAATTCGCTAATAAGAATGCGGGTTTGTTTCATGGAGTCTCTTTCTCGAATGGTTACATCGTTTTTTTCCAAGGAATCATAATCAATGGTTAAACAATAGGGGGTTCCAACCGCATCCATTCTGGAATATCTCCTTCCAATACTGCCGCTTTCATCATAATACACTAAAAATTTTTTTTCGAGTGTTTGATAGATTTCTCGTGCTTTTTTGTCCAAACCATCTTTGGCCATTAAGGGAAAAACCGCTACTTGAATCGGAGCCATCTTAGGGGGAAACTGTAATAAAATTCTTTTTTGGTCTTCTTTTCGCTTGGCATAAAACAAGTCACACAATGCAAAAAATGGTCTGTCAATTCCAAACGCGATTTCCAATACGTGTGGCACAAATTCTTTTCCTTTCTCGTCTTTTGCCACTAGTTTTTGCTTGGAAAACTCCGCGTGTTTTTTCAAATCATAATCTGTTCGATCGTGAATTCCACAACATTCGGTCCAATCAAAAGAATTCAATTCTATTTCCAAGTCCCAAGCATCTTCTGCATAAAATGCTCTTTCGTCTTTTTTGTGCTGGCGTAACAGCATTTTTTGGTTTGGAATACCCATGGCCAAAAAGATTTGGTGGCTTAACCATACATTCCATGCAAAAGCCTGGTTTTGAAAGGCTTTTTTTTGCAAGGCTTTTTTTAAACTCATGGTCTCGGGTTTTTTGTTTTTTTCTTGCATTTCCGCAGTCCATAATAACAAAGAATCGTTTTCAACCGGTTTAAAGGACGGCCAATTGGTTTTCATTTCTTTGCTTACAAACAATTGGCTTTCGGCTTGAGAAAATTCCCTGCTCCGTAGTACATGTTGTCTTGGGGAAATCTCGTTTCGAAATGCTTTTCCAATTTGAAAAACTGAAAAGGGAAGTTTGTCCCGAAAAAAGTTTTGATAATGCTTAAAGGGCAAGTAAGTGGTGGTCGCGGTTTCCGGGCGATTATACGCTTCGGTGTCTTGTCCAATCGTGGTTTTCATCATTAAAGAATGGCGTTTAATTTCAAGGTTGAATCTTCCCTTACAATTTGGGCAGTTAACTTCTTTTTTTTTGAATGTTTCAATTAGTTTTTGATCGGAATAGTGTTCTGCGTTTTTTTCGCCTTTTTCTTCTAATAATTTGTCCGCTCGAAAACTACTCGCGCATTTAGAACAAATAATAACCGGGTCGTTAAAAGAATCTAAGTGACCGGAAGCTTTCCATACGGCAGCAGGGGCAATAATGGGATATTCTACCTCAAAAAAACCATGTTGATTGAAAACCGTTCGAATCGCGTTTTCCAAGTTGTTCTTCAATCGTTTGCCTAATGGACCATAGGTGTAGAATCCGGCAATTCCTCCGTATAGTTCTGGTTCGGGACCGTATACAAAGTCTTTTTCGCTCAAAAAAGCCGTTAGTTCTTGGGAAACGGGATTTAAGGTATTTTTTTTGCTCATAACGGTCACGGTATTTTCTTAAAGGGTTAAATACTGTTTTTTTTAGTATCTTGAAGCATAAAAGCATTAAAAAGGCTCTTGCTTCTCATCTTTCTTTGGTGGCCAGCGTAGCATAATTCGGTAGTGCCGCGGTTTCGTAAACCGCAGGTTGTGGGTTCAAATCCCACCGCTGGCTTTTTTTTGTTATTTTTTGTACACGATTTTTTCAGCGGTATCCAAGTTTTTTTTGACTTTGGCCTGGTGTTTGGATAAAAAATCTGTTAAAAAGTCGATAGTGATTTTTTTGAGTTCACTTGTTAGCATTTTTCCGGTTTTGTATTCTGTGTACACGTGTTCTACTAGTTTGGAATCGGGATGGTGAAAGCGTAATATTTCATAAGACTTGTCAATTTCTGGAATGCCCCCTAATTTGCGGTGTTTTTCCAGGCTTTCTCTTCCGCCCGAAAAAGCACGTTGAATCTTTTGTTTGGCGCTTTCAAGAGAATCATCTAAAAAGATCGCGGTGTGGGGTTCACTAGCACTCATTTTGGTTCCTTCTTTCAAACCGCCTTGGTGTTGAAAGTAAGCAAAGCTGGGTAAAAACATTTTGTAAGAAATCCTTCTTACTAGATCGCGACTGGCGCGCGCATGGGGGTCTTGTTCAATGCCAATTCCGGTTAGAGTAGGGCATTCGCCTCCAAACTCTTTTAGTTGATAGTGCAAGATATCTGCGTATTGTAAAAAGTTAGCGCTTAGTTTTCCCAAATCTAAGTGACCATAAATCGCGCGAAACGTGTTTTCCGTCATTTTTTTGGATAATTCAAAAGCAAACTCGTAATACCGCGGGGGCTTTTGGCTTTGCACATAAATTTCTTTTTTGTTGATTCCCAAGGCGAGTGCGTGGGCCGTATTGTTTACTGCGATTTCTTTTGCTTTTTTCATGGAATCCAGTTTTTTGTCCGGGCGAGAAACATACGCGTCAATATCACATATTCCCAAGTGACTTTCTGCTCCAAGAGATCGAATGAATAAGAAAAAATCCAGATCAACCTTGTGGCCCAAATGCAAGGGACCGGAGGAAGCGATTCCGGTTAGTTGGACGGCACGTTTTTTTTGTTGTAAGGCAGCATAAAACTTGTCAAAGTCGCGGTGACAAATCATTAAATTTCGTTCAAAGAAATGGTTTTTGAATTGTTTTTGGTTTGTTTCAGAGAATTTTTGCAAGCCAAATTGTTTCAAAAAAGCATTGTCTACTTTGACTTCTTGGTTTCCCCAAGGATCAATTGTTTGAACCATTTTTTGTCACTTGATAGTTTTGGGTAAAAATAGTATAAAAGCATTGCTTTATTCGGTTGGCGTAATGCGCATTACGCCTGGCGTAGTGTCTTGGATTTTTTCTATTCCAGTAATGGGGTCATCGAATCGTATTTTGATTTGACAGGTTTGAAACTGGTCTAGTGTGGCTGCTGGCGGGGCCGTGATTTGAAAGGTAAATAACCAGGATTCATTTGGCACCAAAACTGTTTTGATGTAGGGCTGGTCAAAGATAATCCAGTCGCCTCTACAAGAAGCATTATAGTTTAGTACCTCAATGTTTTGAATGGGGAGATCTCCATCATTTTCAATTTCCACTTCGCCTAGTCTGATTTCAAAGTCTCCATTGTCCTGTTTTCCAATGTCTATTTCGTCTGGAGACAAGTCTGCGATTAGCGCGGTGGTAACGCCTTCAATCGTAATGTTTAGTGGAATGCGATACTCCCATGTTCCGCCTCGAACAACAATATGGGATTGGCCTGCAATAATCAAGGTGTTTGGGTTTATGGGGGGGCTAATGTACACGTAAACTTCTTTGCTTGAACCGGCTGGCAAGGAGGCAATAAGAATCGTGTCAAATTCAAACCATGCTTCTGCTTCTGGCGGGGCTGTTGGATCCAATTCAACTGTAATCGTAATGTTTTCGGCGCTAACACTAGAATTGTTTTCGATGTCAATGGTATCCAGGCTAGCAGAGTCTGCTCCTGCCCTAATGGTTTCTTCAATATCGGAGGGAGAAACTTCAATATCGGCTTGGGGTAATAATAAAAAAGAAATTTCTTGTTGGGCATCATTATTTTCTGTAAACTTAATGCGAATCAAACCGTTTTTGGAATCGCCTTCATCGTCATCATCCAATTCAATGTTTTCAGAAACTGTAATATTCAAGGTAATCGTAATGCTTTCTTTGGATGGTACTAAAATGTTACTGGGGCTTGCGGTCATGGAAAAACCCCTGTCCATAAGATCATCAAAATCGCCTTCAAATACTAAGTCTATGGTTTCATCACTATTTCCCGGATTATACAATGTAATGGTTGCGGTTTCGGTTTGGCCTAAATACAATTGTTGGGGAAAAGAATACTGGCTAATCTCGGTTACCAGTGCTTTTTCCAATGCAAACGATTCGGTTTGGCTTTCTTCACTCACGGTAAAAGAAATGTCTTCTTGAAAGCGATATCCGCTAGAGGTTGCATCTGCCAAATAAGAGCCCACGCGCAAAGAAACAGTTGTGGGCGGCCCCTCATAGGTCGGGCGGTTTTCGCCTACGCGTGTAATACTCAAATCGCCTCCAATGGTTTCTCCTTCAGTATTCGCGATTTCAAGGGTAACAGTACGATAGCTTCCTATAAAAAAATCCCATACAAAAAAACCAACTATTAATAGAATAATCACGACAATGATTTTTTTGCCATGGTCTTCAAAAAAATAGCGTAATTTGTCCACGATTCCTTCTTCTCCGTCCCCCATGCCGCCACCGGCATATGGAGAATTATATTGGGAATACTTGTCTGGACCGTACATGGTTTATTCAATCCTTTTATGAGAAGGGCGTTTTCCCTTTTTATTTTTTCCCTTTTACTCCAAGCGTTTTTTGGATTTTAAGTGTTTTTTGATTTTTTCGTGTTTTTCACGGGTATCAAATAATAAGCGATAGTGCTTGTTTTTTTCTTCCAAAGCATGAATTGTTTTGGATTGGTTACTGGCGGTTTCCCTAAAATGAGCAACCATTTGGCTTTTGTGGTCTAATTCTTTTTCTAGTTTTTCCAATCGAACCTCAAACTCTCGTTTGTGCTGGTTGCGTGCGTGCGCGATTTTTTCTTGTAATCCCAATAATTCGTGTGAGTACTGGCTTCTTAATCCAAGGGTTTCCATTTCAGTATCCAAGGCCAGTTGTCGTGCAAAATCCCTTTCTTTTTTGAGCTGGGTTACCAATTCTTGTGATTTTTGAAAATGATTCCAAAGCAATTGTTGCAGGGCACTGGTTTCATTCCGTAATTGACCTGCGCTTTGAAACATTTTTTCCGTGTTTTGACCGTGGTATTTCAGGCTTTCTTCTAATCGGTGCTGGTGAACCGCAATTTTTTGGTTGGTTTGTTGGAGGTCTGCTTCAATATCCGCGACTCCTTCAATAGCAGCACTGCCCATTAAAGAGTCTCTTCTGGCCTGAGAATAATTTTTTTTGAGTGCTTGAATTTCGTCTTCTCTTGTTTTTAACAATTCTATGAGGCTTTTGGAAGTGCTTTTTTCGTTTGTGGGTGCAAAATCGTCTTTTTTACTTTCTAACAATAGTTTTTCCATGGCATAATTCGTTTGGAGCAAGGTGGTTGCGGTTTGGTGTTGTAACGCAGAAAAGTTTTCATTGTATTTTTTGTCTTCTGGTAAAAAATCAAAATCAGCCAATTTGCTCGTGGATTTTTTTTGTTCCAGTTCCATGTTTTTTTGCAATAGTTTAACCAATCCAACCAGTTCACTGTTTTTTTGTTTTACGTCTTTTTCGGTTTCCATGGTTTCAAATGCCAAGAATTTTTCAAGCTGGCTCAAGTCTTTTTGAATTTGTTTTAGGTTTCCAAGGGCATTTCCAGCGGCTAGTTCAAATCCTTTTTTGTCTAAGCTGGGCCATTGCTGGTCTTTTAGCATGCCTGCTAGTTCTCCGCATTTTTTTTGCACTTCTACAGCACTTTTTTCAATGCGATTCAAACAAAACCCCAATATATAGGGGTTTTTGGATTTTAAATAGCCTTTGGTAAACTATTCGTCAAAAAGAAATAGTTCGTCTATGCTGGTTTGGAGGGCTTTGGCAACAGCGCGGGCTAGTTTTAGAGAAGGATTGTACTTTCCTTTTTCCAAGAAGACAATGGTTTCTCTTCTCACACCAACCTTTTTGGCAAGGTCTTCTTGCGTGAGGTTATATCTTGCCCGCAATTCTTTGATCCGTGTTTTCATTTCTTAACCCCATTACGCATCCCCTTTGTGCAAAAAATATCCTTGAAAAATAATCATGGTAAAAGCCATGACTGCAAAAATAAGGCCCGCGCTTTGGGTTCCTGAAAGCACAATTACTTTTGCGTCTAGTGCCCAAAATAAGGTGCCTGCCAGTATAAATGATATCATCCAGGAAGCAGCCAACGCATAAGCTCCTAGTTTTTTGGTTCTTTCGTCTTTTTGATAGCGTTCCGGAAACTTGTAACGCAAAAAAATGCTAACCAAAAGCACTAAAATAATGGCGCTAGCAACTGAAACACTGGCTTCGCTAATGCCTGATGCCAACACCATGCCCATCAAAATAACAATGAATGCAATAATGGCTGTAACGCGAAAAGCAATTTTTTTTGGTTTTTTGTTTTTTTCCATTTTTTTTCCCTTTTTAGCTTGTTCTTTTATTCAACCAAAGATATCCAATGATAAAAACCAGTCCGGAGAGCAATACAACAACCCCGGTTCCCTGGCTCAAGGTTAAAGCGGTTCCCCCCAATTCTTCTGTTATAAAAATGTCTATCCAGTTTACTCCTACCGCACTCCAGATGGCAACAATAAATGCATAGTATCCTGCTTTGTAAGCTGTTTTTAGAGAGCGTTCATCTTCGGTTGGCAGGCCTTTTTTGGCGTCCTTGGTTCGTTGCCATACAATGGCTGCGGCTCCCACTACAATAATGAGTATAACCGCTATGAGCAGTATTTCCCCGAATTCTATGGGCGCGGCGTGCAATGCATACACGCACAAGGTTCCTAATACCGCGGCAACCACACAAAATCCAATCACAATTCTGAGCAGGTCTTTCATACCATCACTTGTTATCCAAAAATCACTTTTTGTTGGAAATATCCAACACAATGTTATATTTATCTAACATCTCGTATTTAAATGTTTCGTTTGCCTGAAAAAAATAGGGTTTTTTGGGTTTGGATTATAACGCCAAGTGTTTTTGGTTGGTAAGTGCGCGAATGCCTTCGATATGGTTTCCCCTGCCAATGCCGGATTGTTTTGCACCGCCCCAAGGACAACCCATTTTGTAACCGCCCCAGTCATTAATCACAACGGTTCCAGTCACTATTTTTCGAGCGATTTCCCGGGCTTTTTTTTGGTCTTTAGTCCAAATGCTAGCGGTTAATCCGTACTTGGAATCATTGGCTTTTTGAATGACTTCTTCAATGGTTTCAAACGGAATAAGCGGAATTACCGGGCCGAATGTTTCTTCTTTCAAAACCAGCATTTCTTCTGTTATGTTTGTTATTACTGTGGGTGGAAAGAAATATCCTTTTCCTTCTAGTCTTTTTCCTCCGGTTAAAATGTGCGCGCCTTTTTGTTCTGCATCTTTTATGTGTTCTTGAACAGTCTTTAATTGGAAGGCTCTTATTAGGGGGCCAATGTCTGCATTTTTGTTGTCTCCGTGGTCTATGGAAACTTTTTTGGCTTCTTCCACTATTTTTTGTGTTAATGATTCAAAGATTTCTTTTTGAATGTAAACTCGTTCAATGGAACAGCAAACCTGTCCTGTATTGGATGTAGCGCCTTTTACTATTCCTTTGGCGGTTGTTTCCAAATCCGCGTCTTTGAGAACAATGCTCGGGTCTTTTCCGCCTAGTTCTAAAATAATTTTGTGTAGTTTTTCGGCGCTATCTCGCATAATTTGCTTTCCAGCTCTTAAACTGCCTGTAAAATAAACCAGGTCTATATCCTGTTCAACCAGTGCTTTTCCGGTTTCTTTTCCACCCACAATCAATTGGATTGTGTTTTTTGGTAAGCCTTCCAATTGTTCGAGTAGATTAAAGAATTCTATTGCAACTAAAGTGCTGTGCTCGGATGGTTTGAGTAATACCGTGTTTCCTGCGAGTAGGGCGGGTATAACAGAAACAACAAGCATTTCTAGTGGAAAATTCCAGGGGGTTATAGCGGTAACAACACCTATGGGTTCAAAGCATAAAACATCTTTTTCTTTTAGTACTGCTTCTTTGAGGGCTATTGGAACGTTTTCTAAGAAAAATTTTGTTTCCTTAATTGAATCTTCTACTTCGATTTCGGCTTTTCGAAAGGGCTTTCCGACTTCTTCGTGAATTGTTTTGGCAAGAAGTGGTTTGTTTTGTTCTAAAAGCAGTACTAGTTTTTTCATTATTTCAATTCTGTTCTCTAATTTCATTTCACTCCAGGTTGGAAGGGTTTCTCTTGCTTTTTTCACCATTTCAGGTATTTGTTATATTGGCGTTTCTGGGATTTCTTTGATCACTTCTTCCGTGAATGGATTGATGGAAACAATTTTGCTCATTTTATAATTCTCTTACAAAAGGTTAAAAAATAGGGTAATCGCTGTTTTTCAGCTACATCTGCTATTTTTTTATTTTTATCAACATTTCATTTACCGGGTCGTATCGGTGGTCTGGGTGTGGAACCACTTTGATTAGTATACCAAAACGTTTGGCGTCGGCTAGAGTTTTTTTATGTGGGATTTGTCTATTTGGATCTACCTTTAATGCTTGTTGGATTGGTTCAATGAATGCACGGGCTTTTTGCACATCAAAGTTTCTTGAGCGTTTTAAGAAAAGTATTCCTTTAATTTGACGGTGTTTGTTTACAATATAAACAACCGTGGAAACAAAACTTTTATCTCGGCAACAATTAGAAAAGAATTCTACAATATCCTCCACTGAGGGAGTGGTTTCTAGTTTGCCTGCTCGGTGTGTGTGTATTACTCGTCTTGTCCCTAGTTTTGGAGCCATGACAAATACTTGATTTTTCGCTCGTTGAGTAGCGTCAGCAACCAGTTTTTTATCTGTTCCTTGTGCCCAGTGCATTTCTTTCCTTGAAACATTGGGCCAAGTAGCAATAGTTTTCTCAATTGGAGAGCCATAGGTTGGAGACTGGGCTGGCTTTTTGGTTACTTTTTTTGGCATTATAAAAGAGAACGCCATCGTACATTTAAGTGTTCGGTGTAAATTGAAGCTTTTAAATTGTCTATTGGGTGACCCATAGTTTTTTATTGCGGTTTTGGCTAGAGTTTTCCATGGCATCGGTTTTGAAAGAAATTTTTAATTGGACTTTAAATCGTGTTTTGAAAAACAAGTATCCTTTTCCGACAGTGGACGCGGTTATCAAGTATTCCGAGAACGGGAAATTTAAGGGCCTTGTTTTGGTGGAACGAAAATTTCCGCCCTATGGTTGGGCTTTTCCAGGCGGTTTTGTAGAACAAGGCGAATCATTGGAAACAGCGGTGGCCCGAGAAGCAATAGAAGAAACCGGTTTGAAAATAAAAATCGAAAAACAATTTCATACGTATTCTCAACCCAAGCGTGACCCGCGCATTCATACGATTTCAACGGTTTTTATTTGTTCTGCGAGCGGAAAAATAAAAAGGGGCAGTGATGCCAAAAACGCCCGGGTTTTTGCGTTACAAGAAATTCCAAAACTGTGTTTTGACCACGCGGATATTCTCGCGGATTTGAAAAAGGCGGGAGAATTATGAATACTATTTTGTCTTTGGATGATTTGGCGGTTGGCTGGGAACAAAAACCCGTCGAAAAATGGGTGGAAAGAACTGCTGCTCGAGCGGTTCTTTTTAAGAAAGACAAAATTGCTTTGCTTCGTGTAACTAAGCAGGGCTATCATAAACTCCCTGGTGGGGGTGTTGACAAGGGTGAAACAATTTTGCAGGGTCTTGAACGAGAATTGTTGGAAGAAACAGGTTGTACTGCAAAGGTTTTGTCTGAAATTGGTATTATTGTAGAGCACCGGAGCCATTTGGGAATTTTGCAAACTTCGCATTGTTTTTTGGCAGAGGTTGTTTCCATTGGTCAGTCTCATTTTGAACCGGATGAACTCGAAGACGGCTTCGAACTGAAATGGTTTTCTTTAGAAAATGCAATAAAACAATTGAAAAAAGATATTCCAAAAACCTATGACGGCCGGTTTATTGTAAAACGAGACCTTGCTTTTTTGAAAAAAGCGGGAGAATTATAGTCTTACAAGTTTTTGGTGAGCTGAGCCTTCACTCTTTCAAACAGTTTTGGTGTTATTTTTCCAATTTCTTTTAAAAACAAGTGTTTTTCCATTGACATTATTTTGTCCGTGAGAATAAAGCTTTTTGCCTTTAATTCTCTGGTGAATTCAGTAGAAGGAATGTTAATCTCAAATTCTCTTTTAGTTTCTTGGGTAGTGATTGGTAAAACCCAAGAAAACGGGTGCTGATTGTTAAAACGATTGTTGGAAATAATGAGTGCTGGCCGGATTTTATAGTCTATTTGATTGGTAAAAGGAAAACGAACTAAAACAACACTTAATTGGTTCATGGTATTCACAAATAGGTTTCCCAAATGTCGTCCGATTTATTATTCCAAACCCGTTCTAGTACTTTTTGGGAGGCGGCGGCAAGCGGTGCTTCT
>JAHJAQ010000093.1 GCA_018813975.1 Microcaldota archaeon | reverse complement strand
TTTCCAATGCACATTAGCTACAATGATGCAGAGACTTTTAAGTTCATGGCTTCCAACGTTACCCTTACTAAAGGGGGATTGGCCGAACTAAAACAAATGGTTAAAGAAAACAGCCTCCCAGAAATAGCTAAAAAGATTTTAAGGCCAGTTGTTAAAAAAATACTGGGACCATAGGCCTCAAGGAAAAAGGCCTTTTTATATATTCATTGAAAAACCGCGTACCAAAAGCTTTTTAACACTTATATCCATCAATTATTCTAGACGAATAATTGCTATTTTTTAGGCAATTTTTAGGAGGAATAATAGTATGCCAGAACAACAACAACCCGTGGTTTTTTTAGGCGAAGGAACCAAGCGAACACGCGGAAGAGACGCCCAAAGAATTAATATTTTGGTTGCAAAAGCCGTTGCAAATGCAATCAAATCAACCCTTGGACCCAAGGGAATGGACAAAATGATTGTCGATGATTTAGGAGACGTTACAATTTCCAACGACGGTGCCACTATTTTACAAGAAATGAGTATTGACCATCCGGCCGGCAAAATGATGGTAGAAGTAGCCAAAACCCAGGATGATGAGGTAGGAGATGGAACAACCACTGCAACTGTTTTAGCAGGAACCTTATTGGGTAAAGCAGAAAAAATGTTAGACGATGAAATCCATCCTTCCACTATTATCAAAGGATACCGATTGGCTGCAAAAAAAGCAAAAGAATACTATGAGGCTATTAGTGAAAGCATTGTACTTGGCGACAAAAAGCTATTGCACGACATTGCCTTTACCGCGATGACAGGAAAAGCATCAGAAGGAGCAGAAAGCCTTTCCAATTTAGTAGTCGACGCTATTATTCAAGTAGCCGAACAAAAAGAAAACAAAACAGTTGTGGATATCGAACAAGTCAAAGTCGAAAAAAAAGTCGGCGCTTCTTTAATGGACAGTGAACTCGTAAAAGGAATTGTCATTGATAAAGAGGTTGTTCACTCGAACATGCCCAAACAAGTGCAAAACGCAAAAATTGCTTTAGTAGATGCGGCTTTTGAAATCAAAGAAACCGAAACCGATGCCAAAATCCAAATAACCTCTCCAGATCAACTACAATCTTTTTTGGATCAAGAAGAAGGCATGCTCAAAAAAATGGTAGAAAAACTCAAGAAAGCAGGCGCTAACGTATTGATTTGCCAAAAAGGAATTGATGACTTGGCCCAACACTTTTTAGCCAAAGAAGGAATTCTTGCAGTTCGACGCGTTAAAAAAAGCGACATGGATGCATTGGCAAAAGCAACTGGCGCCAAAGTTGTTTCGCGATTAGAAGACTTGGAAACAAGTGATTTGGGAAAAGCCCAAACAGTCGAAGAAAAAAAGATTGCCGGAGATGACATGACATTCATTTATGGCTGCAAAAACCCGAAAGCAGTTTCTCTCTTGGTACGAGGAGGCAGCGAACACGTTGTAGATGAGGCTGAACGAGCCGTTCACGATGCATTAGGAGCACTAGCCAGTACGCTTCGCGCCGGCAAGTTTGTGATTGGAGGAGGAGCCGCAGAGGTTGCTGTTTCCACCAAACTAAGAAACTATGCCAAAACCATTGGAGGCAGAGAACAATTGGCTATCGAAGCTTTTGCCGAAACCCTGGAAGTAATTCCACGCACCCTGGCAGAAAGCGCCGGAATGGATCCACTCGATACTATGGTTTCCTTACGAAGCAAGCATTCTTCCAAAGACGGAGGCGCTATTGGCGTTGATGTATACGAATCAAAACTTGCAAACATGAAAGCCAAAAGAGTCATTGAACCGCTTGCCGTGAAAACACAAGCCCTCACCTCTGCAAGCGAAGTGGCAGAAATGATCTTGCGTATTGATGATATCATTGCCGGAAACAGCAAGGGAAAAGGACCTGAAATGCCACCCGGGGGCATGGGTGGAATGGGCGGCATGGAAATGTAAATTCCATTCCCCTCTTTTTCTCTTTCTTTTTCTTTTTTTTCTCTTTTTTTTGTTTTTTTCGGCTACATAACATTTAAATACTTTAACGCTTTTTTTTAATCGGTGATTAACCAAATGGCCGATATTATTAGTGAACTAGCCTTGGGTTTAAGCGATTCATTTCGAAACCTTGGCTTAGAAACCGTGCGTGTACTTCCAGGATTGATTGGAGCATTAATCGTAATCATTGTTGGAATTGCATTAGGTTTAATCCTAAAACGCTTGGTAGTTCATATCGTTAGAGGAACAAAGCTTGACAATTGGCTAAAAGAACAAAAACTCCATGCAGCAATTGGTCACCGCAAAATTGGCGACCTACTCGGAAGCTTCACCAAATGGTATGTAATTGCGCTATTCCTAGCACAAGCCGTAGAACTCATTAACATGATGTTTCTCAGAAACTTCATGTACTTTATCATTGACCTCATTAACAAGGGAATTGCCGGCGTATTACTATTAGTCGTGGGATTACTTGTTGCACGCTATGTGCGGCACGTCATTGAAGCCACTCAATACCACTACAATAAAACCATTGCCGTTATTGCAGAAGTATTAATTGTTTATGCTTCGATTGTAATGGCATTGCAAACCATTGGTATTAATGCAACCATTTTGATTGACGCATTCCGAATTGGATTCACGGTACTCGTGTTTGCAATCGCTATTATTGCGGGAATCATCTTTGCACTAGCATTCAAAAAAGACATTGTCAATGCAGTCAGTGACATCAAAAAAGAATTCAACAAGTAACAACAAAATCCCTTTCTTCTTTTTCTTTTTTTTTAAAATCCCCAGCCATAAGACTGCAAAGCCCCATCGATAGCCTTTAAATATGATTTTTGGCAGAGTACTTATACAAGGCACTTTTTTCTTTGAAAAAAAAAAGCCTTTTTTTTACATATTGGAGGAACCATACATGAAAATTAACGAACTACGACCATTTGCCAAAAAGGTCGAATTAACCGTAAAAGCACTATCTAAAAACGAAATCCGAGAAGTCACCAGCAAACTAGACAATAGCACGCACAAAGTAACCGAGATTCTCGTTGGAGACGACAGTGGAACTGTTTTATTAACCTTGTGGGATGATGCCATTGAAAAAATTGAAATCGGCAAAGCCTACAAAATCGCGAACGCTTTCACTTCCCTATTCAAAAACAGTCTTCGATTAAATCTTGGACGATACGGAGAACTATCTGACAGTGATGAAAACATTGAAGTCGATGAAAGCAACAATGTAAGCGAAAAAGAAGTCGAATTTCGAGGAAGACGCTTTGGAGGCCCTAGACAATCACGATCAGAACAAGCAGAAACCAGTGCACCCAAAGAAGAAACCGAAAAAGACGAAGACCAAGACACCGAAGAAAGCACAGAAGAAACCACTGAAAAAAAAGAATAAAACGCGCTTTTAGGTACACCCTATTTTTTTCTTTTTATTTTTCTTGTCAACGTTAGATATACAAAAGTGTTTTTCGCCAGCCTTTTGGAATTGTGCCGAAGGCACTTTTTTCGTCAACCTTTTGGAAAAAGGTTGTTTGCCAGCTTCCCGTTTTTTGCCAATGGCAAAAAAGGGCCGATTCAAGCAAGCGATAGCTTTTTTCGTCAAGCTTTTGGAAAACGGTTGCTTGAATCGGGTTTGAAAAAAAGCTGGAAGGCTGTTGAATATTCCTTGGACTACAAAAAAAACAGTTTTATCAAGGCAAGTGGCCCTGCCAAGCGTTTTCGAGGCTTTTCATTTGCCAAGCTTTCCCCCAAATACTGGGCAACTGCTGGCTTTTTCTTAGCCTTGTTTATAATAAAATTCAATAACCATTTTTTGTTTGCCATGCGCTGCAAACTATAACTCGTTTTTAATTCTGGATACAATTCTTGGTCTAATCGTTTACTATAGCGCTGCAAGGATTGTTCGGAAACATTGTTAGATCGAAGGCATTGTTCTATTTCTTGGGCAGCAATCTTGGCACTCAACAACGCATTTCCAATCCCTTCCCCTGTAAAAGGATCGATTAAAGAAGCAGCGTCCCCTAAAAAAATCCAGCCATTTCCCGCACTCTTTCGTTTAATAGACCCTACTGGCAAACCCCAACCCTTAATACCATCCAATAGTTTCGCGTTTTTGAAACGATCTTTGAACAAAGAATTCTCCACAATTGCTTTTTCCATTATTTTTTTTAAATTGGCTTTTTGTTTGTTCACTTGTTGAGTGACCATTCCAATTCCCACATTTGCAAAGCCCTTTTTTTCTAAGGGAAAAATCCAAAAATAACCAGGTAACACGCCATCCACAAAATGCAATTCAATTTTATCAGTTAATCCTTCCACGTTTTCATAATAGCCCCGCAACCCCACAATATGATGTTCGGGTGGATTATGATTCAATCCCAATTTTGTGGCTACAATACTATTCGCACCATCAGCCCCCACAATTACTTTGCCAAAAAATTCTTTGGATTCTTTGGTTTTAGAATCAATTCCTTTTACTCCCACTACAAAACCATTTTGTTGAATCAAATCGGTTACTTGAAAACCTTCTATGGTTTGAGCGGTTTGCTTGGCTTTTTGAAACAAAATAGTATCAAACAATTCGCGCCTACAACAATACCCATAATTGGGGGCCATGGGAATATCCATTTTGCTTCCATTCGGAGCCGAAATAGAAATGCCAGAAATCTTTTCACTCGATTGTTCGGCAACTTTTTCTTCTAAACCCAATTCGCGCAACAACGCAATACTCTTTCCACTCAACCCATCTCCACAAATCTTGTCACGCGGAAAAAAAGCCTTTTCCAATAATAATACCCTTCGATTAAACCGGCCTAAGTTCAAGGCCATAGCACTACCACTAGGACCAGCCCCAACAATAATCACATCAAAAGAAGCCATGAAACAACCCTTTCAGCAAAGCTTTAAAAAACGGTTTTGATCCAAATAATACTGATTACCATGAGAAGGGATCGAGAAATACCTGGGATTCGCGAATAAGATCCTTGCAGGATCCCCTATTTTTGATGGTTTTTCACCCACTTTTCAGTCTCACAGCCAATCCGAATTAAATACATTAAATTCTACCAATAGTATTCCGACACGCCCGATCGAAAGCGGACCGAGAAAAAAAAAGAGTGTTGTCGGGCTATTGAGCGCAAAGCAAAATAGCCCTTGCAATTCGGCATGCGCGATCGAAAGCGCGCAATGGACGGGTAGCTCAGTCTGGTTGGAGCAATGGTCTTATACCAGCTTTTTTGGTTTTCAACCAAAAAACTTGGGAAAAAATCGGCAAAAATGGCATTATGATTACATCCAAACCGATTTTCTTTTTCCCGGGTTTTTCTTTTGTAAAAAGAAAAAGCCGAAAGTGAGCCATAGGTCGCGGGTTCAAATCCCGCTCTGTCCATCAGCTTTTTTGGCTTCGCCAAAAAACCTGGGAAAAAACGTTACTTGCCCTATGGGCAATTCACCAAAAGGAGCTTAAAGAATGAAAAGAACTTTAGAACCGTTTTCCAAAGAACAAGAAGAAAAAGTTCAGGAATACTGGAAAAAAAAGGACATTCCGGAAAAAGCACGCCACCAACACAAGGCAGCTAAGAAAAAGTTTTATTTTATGGATGGCCCTCCCTATGCCACTGGCTATATTCACATGGGAACAGCCTTGAACAAAGTGCTAAAAGATATTTCCATGCGGTCAAAACGCTTGCAAGGATTTGATGTTTTTGACAGACCAGGATATGACACGCATGGCCTGCCCATTGAAAACAAAGTAGAACAAAAACTAGGATTTAAAACAAAACAAGAAATTGAAGAATATGGCGTGGAAAAATTTGTAAAAGAATGTAAAAAATATGCCACCGAGTTTATTGAAATTCAAAACCAACAATTTGCTGATTTAGGGGTTTGGATGGATTGGAAAAACCCTTATGTTACACTTGACAACTCGTATATTGAAGCATTATGGTGGACTTTTGAAAAAGCCCATGAAAAAAAATTATTGTATAAGGGAAAATATCCTATTCATGCTTGCTCTCACTGTGAAACCGCAGTCGCTTATACTGAAATAGAATACACCAAACAAACCGACACCTCAATCTATGTAAAATACCCTGTAACAGGAAGCAAAAACAAGTATTTTATTATTTGGACTACTACTCCTTGGACTTTACCCGGAAACACCGGAATAATGGTACACCCAAAGTATGAATACGTTGAAGCAGAAGTGGGAAACGAAATTTGGATTATTGCCAAAGAAAGATTGGAAGAATTAATGAATGTGCTCGAAGCAGGCTATCGCATACTCAAAACATTTCCCGGAAAAGAACTAGAAGGAATGAAATACACCGATCCGCTCGAAAAAAACATGAAACGCCCAAAATTCGAAAATGCGCTTCTCGTGATTCTATCCGATCGCTATGTACACTTGGATGATGGAACTGGTTTAGTGCATACTGCCCCAGGCCACGGAAAAGAAGATTTTGATGCAGGCCAAAAAGCTGGCTTGCCCATTTATTGTCCAGTTGGCATTGATGGAAAACTAAACGAAGAAACCGGAAAATATGCGGGTAAAAAAGCACGCATAGTAGATGAAGAAATCATTCAAGACTTGGAAAAAGAAGGAACATTAGTATACAAGCATTCCTATACTCATGATTATCCCATTTGTTGGCGTTGTAAAAGCCCCTTATTGATGGTTTCAGTTCCCCAATGGTTTTTCAAGATTTCCAGCATTCAAAAACGATTGTTAGAATTAAACCAAGAAGTTTTTTGGGTGCCCAAATGGATGCAAGACC
>JAHJAQ010000092.1 GCA_018813975.1 Microcaldota archaeon | reverse complement strand
TCTTTTTGAATGCGCGTTACATACAACACATCCACTTTTGGAATGGCATCCTCTACTCTTTCTGTTTGCTCAAATGAAACCTTATCCTTAATTTGGTGCAAGATTTCTTTTGGCATTTGCAAAGAATCCGGTGCCACTAAAACCAATTCGTTTTGTTCAAACTTGGTTAAAGCTAAGGCAAGAGAATGAACCGTTCTCCCATATTTTAGGTCCCCTACCATTCCAATTTTGAGCCCATCCAGTTTTCCCAGTTTTTTTTGCAAGGTATACAAATCCAACAAAGTTTGGGTTGGATGCTGATTAGCACCATCTCCCGCATTTAATACTGGAACTGGAGCGATTTCTGCTGCACGCCTTGCCGCTCCTTCCAAATAATGGCGTAACACAATAAAGTCCGCGTAACGAGAAGTCATTTGAATGCTATCACTCAAGGTTTCGCCTTTTACCAGGCTCGTAGCTTTGGGTTCTGCAAATCCCACTACTCTAGCTCCCAAGTTTTGGGCTGCAGTTTCAAAACTCAATCGCGTCCTGGTTGAAGGCTCGAAAAAAAGACTGGCAACTGTTTTGTGCTCTAAAAAAGCTTTTTTGGCGGAAACTGGATTGGATTCCATTTCAAAAGCAGTTTTTAGCACGGTTTCAATCTTTTCTCTCGAAAAATCGTTAATACTGATAATATCGGTTAACTCAAACAAAAGTAACCCTAGATATCCAACAAGAAAACTGTTTTAAACAAACAGCTACCGCTTTAGACATAACCCAAACAAGCAAGCCCTATTTATCAGCCTTTTCAAAAAAGGCTGGCGAAAACCTACGCTTTAGGCATTGCATATTTATGGTTTTTTGTTCACAAATTGGACATGAACAACATTGGCTTGCGACTATTGTCTGGTTCTTCCAATAAACCGCTGGCAGAGCATATTGCACGCCTTCTAAACGTTCCCTTAATCCAAGTAGAATTAAAACGATTTGCTGATGGCGAAAGCTATGCGCGAATCGGAGAGAATGTCCGGGGAAGAGACCTTTTTATTATTCAATCCACTTCTCCCCCAATTAATGATCACTTAATGGAATTACTTATTTTGATTGATGCCGCGAAACGTGCGAGTGCTGCACGCATAACCGCGGTACTACCTTATTTTGGGTATGCGCGTCAAGACCGCAAAAGCGCGAGTCGAGAACCCATTACCGCCAAACTAGTGGCGGATTTGATTTCCAAAGCAGGTGCGGATAGGGTAATGACTGTTGACCTGCATTCCGGACAAATTCAGGGTTTTTTTGATATTCCGGTGGACAATTTAATGGCGGATAAATTATTTGCACGAGCCTTGTCCGAAGAACTCAAACAAAACCTTGTTATTGTCGCACCGGATGTTGGAGCAACTAGAAGGGCTGGCGCTCTTGCAAAAGATTTGAAAGCAGAACTTGCGATCATTAATAAGTCGCGTCCCAAACAAAACGAGTGCGTGGTATTGAATGTCATTGGAAGCGTCCAAAACAAAAATTGTTTGTTGTTTGATGACTTGGCTGATACCTGCGGAACCCTAGTGCATGCTGCACACGCTTTAAAAGAAAAAGGCGCCAATAGCGTGAATGGTTTTGTAGCCCATGCCCTGCTAAGCAAAAACGCGGTTCAGCGCATTAAAGATTCGAGTATTCAAACCCTCTTCACCACTGATAGCATTCACCAAAAAAGCATTGGCGAAACCACCAAACTAAAAGTAGTTTCTTTGGCGGATTTATTGGCCAAAGCCATCGAATACACCCATAAAAATGAATCGGTTTCCTCGCTCTTTGAATAATAGCTTTTTTATAGCTTTTCCTTGCTTTTAGTAGCATGGCAGAACTCTATTTTGGGAATTCCATAGAACAATGGGCCCTATTTTTGGGAGCTATTGTACTGGCATTGATAATCGGAAAAATCGTTAATTATATTATCGATAGCAGACTCAAAAAATTTGCTGCCAAAACCAAGAACGAATTTGACGATATCCTATTAGGCGCGTTTGAAAAACCATTATTAGTGGTCTTGTTAATAGCGGGAATTTCGATTGGCCAAATTTTTTTGACTTTAGATATTGATTTGGCAAACCTGTTCAATAATATAATTGGCGCAATTATTACCCTTTCCATTACTTGGTTTATTATCAACCTTATTGATGGTTTTGTATTCAAGTTTTTAAAAAAAATCACGGACAAAACCGATTCAAAGTTAGACGACCAGCTACTTCCAGTGGTTTCCAAAGCACTCAAAGCCATTATCATTGTACTCGCTGTGATAGTAATTGCCAGTTCCAATTTTGGAATTGATGTAACCGGCCCTATCCTTGGATTGGGGATTGGGGGGCTGGCGTTTGCATTTGCCGCCAAAGAAACCATTGCCGATGTTTTTGGCGGATTCAATATTTTTACTTCCAAACCCTTTCACGTCGGCGACTTTATTATCGTAGGCGATGTTTCCGGAACCGTGGAAGAAGTGAGCTTACGACATACCCGAATCCGCAATCTGGACAAACGCATTATAACCTACCCCAATGGAAAACTCGCAGGATCAATAATTGAAAATGTTTCCAGTGCTCCAAAACGAAAAGTTTCCCTGAATCTTGGACTAACCTATAATACTACTGTAAAGCAAATGCAAAAAGCAAGAGAAATCGTTACTAAAATCGTTAATGCACATCCCGGTTGTGAAGATAACCCCACCCTAAACTTCAGTGAATTCAAAGACTATTCCCTAAACCTGCTGGCGATTTATTATATTGAAGACAAAGACAACTGGTTCGGAATAAGGGACGAGATTAACACAAAAATAAAAGAAGAATTTGACAAAGCCAAACTAAACTTTGCATTCCCAACCCAAACCGTTTACTTGGAAAAATAATTTACCAGCTTGGAAGCAATCTTGTTTTTGCCAACGTAGAACAAACATGCACCCACACACTCGAACGCTTTCCTTTTACCACTATTTTTCCTTTTCGAATGTTTTTTTGCAATTCTTCCAAATTGGCTGCGGGAGATTCTACAAAAGCTCTTCCAATTTCGATTGGAGTGTGCGCATCTGATCCTGCTGTTCCAACCAACTCATTTTTTTGGGCGAATGCCAGGGCTTTTTGATTGGCTTTTTCAGAGAAAACTCGTGCATTCAATACTTCAATAGCATCCACTTTTTTGGCAATTGTTTCCAGGTTTTTAAAAGAATGACGCACCCCATCAAAAGGATGGGCAATAATCGCTATTCCGCCTTGTTGTTTTATCGCATCCAAAACCATCTCCACGGGGCCCGATGCAATAGCCTCATTCAAAAACAATCCAAGAATTTCGCCACTGGTTTTTTGATTTTCCAATACCTTTATTTCTGCTCCCAAAATCACTTGAACACTAGAACCCCTGGCCGCTTCCAATACCGGTTTCCATCCTTTAATAGTATTATGATCTGTTAGAGCAATGGCTTGCAATCCCTTTTTTTGCGCACTTTTAACAAAAGAACGAGGACTTGTAAGAGCATCCTTTGAATACTTGGAATGAACGTGCAAATCAGCCTTCATACAGTATTTAAAATAAAGATTCTCATTAATATTGGTTTATATGAAAGCCCAATCCATTCGAAAAAAAGTCAAGCCCCTAAGCCAAAAAATCGGAATCTTTTTTGGAAGGTTTGGTTCTCCAAATGCCTATACCTGCTTGACCCTTGTTTTTGGATTATTGGCCGCTTATTCCATTGCTATTGGAGAAATTGGCGGTGCACTAGTCGCTTTAGTATTATCGGCTTTTTTTGATTGGGTAGACGGGGCAGTTGCCAGAGTCCAAAAAAAAGCCACAAAATTTGGTATTGTATTCGATTCAATAGTGGACAAGATAACCGAAACCGCTATTTACCTTGGATTTGCCTGGTTTGCGGTTTCTCTGTACTGGCCAGCGGTACTTGCCTTAACGACTTTTTTGATTTCAAGTTTTATTAGCAAAGTAGCCTATGAAATCCAAGTAAATGCCCAAGGCGGTTTGGCAGAAAGAAGAGAACGATTTGTACTATTGCTTATTGCGCTATTATTAATTCCATTTTCTCTTGATTTGAGTGGAATTGTATTATACTTAATGGCAGTACTATCCGGGGTAACCGCCTTTCAACGCTTTCTTTGGATTAAAAAACAAGCCAAATAGCATTTTAAGTAGTTCGCCAAATTGTTTTTTTAAATGCCCAAAATAGTGTATATTGCCCACCCGATTAGTGGAAACGTACAAGAAAACATTCAATCCATTCTATCTATTTGCAAAACCATTCATTCAAAAAAAACCATTCCATTCGCTCCCTATTTGCTAGCATTAAAATACTTGAAGGATGATATTCCAAGCGAAAGAAAAAAAGGCATTATTGCTTCCAAACCTTTTTTTGAACGCAAAACCATGGACGAAACCTGGCTATGCGGTTCCACTATTTCCACGGGAATGAAAAAAGAAATCGAATGGAGCCTTGAAAACAACATTCCCATTAAATGCTATAATCCTATATTACAAACCGAATTTGAAAAACTGTTACAAAAAAATAGTTATTCTTTCCAAAAATAGAGCACACAAAAAAATTCTGATGCTCCCGGTTCAAATTCTTCTCCTTCAATTGGATCAAATGGTTCTTGTATCGCGATTTCTTGTCCCCCCAAATCAATGCAAGTATCATAGTACTCTTGGTTTGCTTCTTTCAACACTTCAAAAAGACACTTATTGGATTCCATTTTTAGGCCGCCCGCACGAACGCACTCTTCAAAATTTCCCGGAAAACCATCAAAAGGAGGCAGGTTTTCTGGGGCAGGTTCTACTGGAGGCGGTTCGACGGGCGATAGTGCGGGCGGTATTGACAGTGGTTGAGCGGATGGTTCAATGGATTGTTCCAGGCAACCCATTCCAAACACCAAACAAATCATCAAAACGATTACAAATATTTTCATATCTAAAAACAAGCTTTTAGCGATTTAAAATACTATGGTAGGCGGCTTTTTTATAGACTAAAAGCACTTTTCTTACATGCAAAAAGCGCAGGGAAGTTTAGAATACTTGTTGATTATTGGCGGTGGAATAATAGTCGCGGTTGTTATTATTGGCTCTGCCTTGTTTTTAACAGAAACAGGAACAGAAGGAACCATAACTGGTTTTGCTCAAGGAGTATGCGCCAGCCATTTAGGAACTGATTGTTATTCACAAACATTTATGATTGAGGACAAAGAATTTGCCTGTTATTTATCCGATCCAAACCACTGTGTGGCAAAGTCATCTGATTCAATACGATTCGTACAGGTGACTGACACGCACCTTATTACTGGCCATACTTGTGAGCCCAATGATCCTGTAGATGGAAGAACAGACTGTTATAACAATCTCGTCAATTATACTGATGAGTGTAGTACCGGAGTTTGTTCTTGGATTAACCCTGGAACAGGCATGTCCATTGCACCCACAATAGCACTTCAAGATGCTGTTGAAATGGTTAATGAATTTAATCCTGATTTTGTTATTGTTACTGGAGACCTTGTTGCACCATCCCCGTGTGATACAATTAAAGAAGAATCTTTTGCTTTGTTCAAAAATATAATGAATGGCTTGAACACGAATTATTATGTGATAGGCGCTACTTCTCATGACGGAGTTTCAAACTCTATTTGTCTTGAGATGTTTGTTGATGCTTTTGGAGAGAACATGAAAAACTGGAGTTTTACACGCGGAAAAAACCTTTTTATCGGCCTTTCCGAAACATGGGAAACCAATAACCAATTGGACCTTGGCTATTTGGAATTGATTTTGAACACCTATGCGAACCAAGACATGAAAGTCTTTATTTTTTTCCACACCCAAATATCGTGCTATGACGAAATTACGGGTGCCAATTTCAGGTGCACCAATAATCCGAACCTAAGAACAATGCTTCTTGCCCACCAAAGCGAATACAAGTCCGTTATTACCATCGGCGG
>JAHJAQ010000091.1 GCA_018813975.1 Microcaldota archaeon | reverse complement strand
CTTAGAAGAAAATGACCCAAATCCAAAATCAAGAAAAATCATGACTCCCGGTTATAAACGCCAAATTCCTCCAAAAAAAATACGATATGATGTGGTGATAGGCCCGCATGAATTACCAGAAGCCATTGTAACTGAAATTAAAGCCGCACGAAAACTTGTTAGAAAAAAACGATTAAAAGGCGGTTTACTGGCGATTGGCGGCGCACTGGTCACAGGAGGTTCTTATGTGTATATGTTCACAGATGGTGCCATACTGAATCAAACCCCTTCCTCAATAGGTAAGGGCGTTAGTATTGGCACTTCTGCGATTGGTGGGGGAATGATTGGCTTGGGGTCCACTCTGTTTTTGACATCCCATACAGAAGAAACAAGACCTTTAGTGATGATTAAGCGTTGGATAAAAAAAACCACAGCAAAGCCAATCGCAGGAAAACAACGCCAATACGACTTTTTTATGATAGATCGCCACAATCGACTTATTTTGACTAATTATCCAAGACGCCTTCGCACTCGAATACCCCGCAGAGCGGAATATACATAACACGTGATTCGTTTTAAAATTTCTTTTTCATGCTCAAAAAGACCAGGAGAAATCCTCGCAATTATATAGAAGTGATTTTTTGGGCGAAAAAGAGGGATTTTTTGGAGTGGCTAACGCTAGCGATTATGTAGCGTCTTTGAAGAATAGTTTTAAATACTAAATTTACTTTATAGAATAGAGTGATTTTTTCATGTACAAGTATACAATTGCACGGCAACTAGCCACTAAACGAGTAATAACCAATCGCGGTGACGAGGTTGGAAAACTCACGGATTTACTGGTTAACGAGGTTTCTGGTGAAATCGAAGTTCTATTGGTAGAGGTGGACCGAGATAGTAAGGTAATTCGAAAAATCAATCCAAAAGAAAGAATTTTAGAGATCCCTTACTCTGCGGTAACCGCTGTCAGTGATGTTTTCATTGTGGATGAACGCGAACTAGCCACGGCCCCGAGTACCATCAAGTAAAAGCGTTTATATCTCAAAGACCACGCGTTTTTTCTTGAAATCTAAATCCACGATTTTTTGGGCGATTTCAAATCCCGGAACATTTGATGCTTGCAAGGTTTGCAAGGCTTGTTTTTTTGGAATCTTTTTTTGACTGGCTTTTTCCAAAGCACTTTTTACTTCTCGTAATGCGGGGTAATGTGCAAAAATCCAGTTAGCCTGTTGCTTGTTTTCTTCTATTTGGCATTTAAATCGTTCTAACGCCTTTTTTTGTTGTTCTAATGAAAAAACAAGTTTTTGGAGTTGCTTGTTTTCAGTTAGAGTAACTTCTTTTTGGCTTTTCGAACCCAAGGAAGGCGTAAAAAAAGAATCCAGTGCTTGATTCACACTCGAAACAGTTTGAGGGACAATGGAGTGGGCTTTAAACCAGTTGGGAAAAGAAAATGGAAGCAAAACCGTTTCTTTTTTGGTTTGTGCAATAAGGGGACTGGCGTTTTTCTGGGCAAAAAAGGCTTTGAGTTTTTGGTGTAACTGTTTTAGCTGGGGAACAGATAGTTTGCTAGCGATAGTTTCTTTTGAGAGCTTAGCGCTTAGAACGCTTTCCTCTGCTAGCGCCGGAAACAAGGTAAAGGACTCCATTAAGGCGGAAACAATTTTTTTAGGGTTTTTTTTCAAGGGGTCTTGAAATTGCTTAAAAGAAATGGCGGCGGGAATTGGTTTAGAAGCGGGAAAAGAATAGGAAAAACCGCGTTGCGTGGTACGGTCTTTCCATTTTTCTCTGTGCAAGCAAACCATTATTTTTTGGTCTTGATCCACTAAAATCAGATTTCCATGGGCAAACAATTCTAGTATTAGTTTGGTTTCGCCAAAGTCTAATACCACCAAACGATCCCAGTTTTGTTGGGAAATAGTCTTTATTTTTTTTCCTTGAATGTGCTTGCGTAAAAACAATACTATGTTTTGGTGTTCCGTACTAGTGGGGACGCGATAGTGGGTTAGGAAAAGGGCATTAGGTAATAGTACAAGTTCTTGGCTTCCATTTTTAGTCGATAATTTTAGTTTGAAAGCGTTTTCTCCGACAGCCTGAATTTTTGAAACAAATGCTTGGGTTAGAGTAGGGGTGAGTTCTTGCACTAAAAAGTGCAGGGAAAGATTGGGCACTACCAAACTATTTTTTAGGTTTAAGGACATAAAAAACACTTTTTACTTGTTCGCGGGTTTTTTCCAAGCCATTGTTGTTGTCAATTACAAAATCGGCTTGGTTTTCTTTTTGTTCTAATGGCAATTGGGCGTGAATACGCTGGTTGATTTCTATTGCGCTTAACTGGCGTTCTTTTACGATTCTTTCTTGAACCATTGTATCATTGGCTTTTACAACCACAATTTTGTCAAATTGTTTTTGTTCTTGCACTTCAAACAGCAAAGGAATATCCACTACAATCAAGAATGGTTTTTTTTCACGGAGAAAGGAAATTTGTTCACGCATTTTGGCTAATACTAAGGGGTGTACAATAGCATTGAGTTTTTGAAGCAATTTTTGGTTGGAAAAAACAATTGACGCTAGTGCTGGTCGATTAATGGTTTTATCTGGTTTTAGAACTGTTGAACCAAATTCTTTTACAATTTTTTTCCACGCGGATTGATCGAGTTGTTCTAGTTCTCGAACCAACGCATCAATATCAATAACTTCTGCACCCAGTACTTGGAACATACAGGCAACAGTTGTTTTGCCGGTTCCAAACCCGCCCGTTACTGCAATTACTGTCATTTTCTTCACCAAACAGGATTACTAGAAAATCTATTTAGAACTAGTAAACTTGATATTTTAAGGTTTGGGTTAGGAGCGAATAAGGGATAATACTTCTTTGGTTTTTTGTTCCATGGTTTCTTTGGAATCGGCTTCTAAATTGAGGCGTAAGAGCGGCTCGTTGTTAGAAGGACGCAGATTAAACCACCAATCAGAGAATTCTATGGTAATGCCATCTAAAAAACTGAGTTTAGCGCCTTGGGATGCAAAATGTCCTTTTATTTTTTGCATGGTTTCTTGTTGATTGCTTACTTTTGAATTGATTTCTCCAGATTGAAAAAGACACTGTAATGGTTTGACCAGTTCGGACAAGGTTTTTTGTTCTTTTTTTAGCAAGGAAAACAACAAAAAAATTGTTTTTAGGGGCGATTCTGCAAAAAAAACGTCCCGATAATAATAGTGCCCAGATAGTTCTCCAGCAAACGCTGCGTTTAACTCGTGCATTTGTTCTTTGATAAACACATGTCCCGCCCTGCATCTTTTTGGTTTTCCCGCTACTTTTTTGATTTCGGTTTCGATTTGTTTGGTAGATCGAATATCAAACAGTACAGTTTCGTTTGGAAAAAAGCGGGCCAATAAAGCGGTTACAATATCATTGGGAATCAGCTTGCCATTTTCGTCAATAAAAGAAACTCGGTCGGCATCAGCGTCAAATGAAATACCCAAATCGGCTTTTTCCAGAACAACTTTTTCTTGCAGTGGTTTTAGGGTTTCATATTTCATTGGGTTTCCAATATGATCGGGAAAATTACCGTCTAATTCAAAAAAAAGGGGGATAACAGAACACACTTTTTCCAATACTTTTGCTTCAAACAATCCAACAGAATTGGCCACATCCACTACTGTTCTAATTGGAAAAGAAGGATTTTCTCGCAAAAAAAATTGTTGGTATTCTTGTGAAAGATCATGTTGTGTAACCGTCCCTTTTTTAGCGGATTGGGAGAAGATTCCTTGAACTGCTAAATCTCGAATTTGATTAAGACCCCTAACTCCACTCAAGGCAATGGCCCCTTTTTTGCAAATCTTGAACCCATTGTATTCTATAGGATTGTGAGAAGCCGTTACCATAACCGCGATTTCATTGGGAAGTGTGGCACTGGCAAAGTATAATTGGGGCGTGGAACACAATCCAATATCGGTTACAGTAGCGCCTTGTTCTGTAATACCTTTTATGAGGGCTTTTGCAATAGAAGACGAGGAAAGTCTTACATCCCTTCCAACAATCACGTTTTGGGTTTTGGCAAAAACCGCAATAGCCCTTCCAATCTGTTCCGCCCCTTTTTCATCTAAGTCTGTGGGATAAATTGCACGGATATCATAGGGTTTAAAGATTTGAGGGGATACTATAGTCATACAGTACCTGTAAAATAGCGCATTAAAAGCTTGCTGGTGCAACCTCAAAAAAAAGGTTAAGCATTAAAATAAGAACTCCTTTTTTGTATTATTGATTTTTATGGTAGAACAAGAACCCATTGATGAAATGCACGCGTTATGGCAGCGATTGGTTAAAGGACTAAGAATTTTATTCCAGGACCATACCCATCGTGATTTAAAACGCAGTTATGGAAGCGAATGTGCTTTAGTATTGTTAAAAGAAGTGCCCCACCAAGATTTGTACTTGCGCTTAGAAAATGGAATCACCTTAAAGAGTTTGTGTGATTTGGCAGAGGTACTGCCCGCCTTAGATGAGGAAACCTTTGAAAAACACACTAACAAAGAAAAAAATAATTTTAGTGATTGGGTGCGAAACGTGATTGGAGACAAAACACTTGCCAATAAACTAGATTTTTTGGAAAGCCAAGAAGATACTGCCCGCGCTGTAAACGTTCGTGTTAACTGGTTTAAAAGAAGGATTTCATGAGAAAAACTGGTTTAAGCGTTTTGGAAATTCAGATTCTTGTTCGGTTGGTTTCGGGCAGCAAAACCGCAGAACAACTTCAAAAAAACCTGAGCGCAAATTATGCAGAGTTACTACTAGCACTCAAAAAGCTCGTGCTCAAAAAAAGGATTGAACGCAAAAAAGGTTATCCTACTTGTTACAAACTAAGCGATTCGAGCATGCTATTAGCCAAAAAATTGCGTGCCAAGCACGACATGAGTGACTTGTTATCAGATCCTTGTTCGATTTCAGTTCCCGCTTCCATGCAAAAAGAGTAAAAAAAGCTCACAAAAATTGTTCGTAATCAGTATTATTAAACTTGTACAAAAAGCGTTTTATTTTAGCGCCCTTAAAATCATATTTGGCTAGAATGTTTTCTTTGAAACCAGAAAACGCATTGAAGTCGTGTTGTTGACTGGGATCCCACAAAAAAAACTGGGATTGATATTCTGTAATCACAAAAGCATGCGTGGAAAGGTCTTCTAACTCTGCAATAACGACCTCTGCTTTTTCATCTCCCAACGCCACTAATAAAGAACAAAAGAAAACCGCTTGGTCTTCATCATCGGCTACTTTGATTTCCATAATCTCTTTTGGGGTTAACCAAAAGCTCAAGCGAATATCTGTTTTTACAAAAGCAATTTCTTTGGTTATAAAAGAAAATGCTTTTTCAGCGACTATCAAAAAATGCTGATCAAAAGAATACTCCTCTGGTTTAAAGCCAGCCACCAAGGATTGAATGGTCAAATCACTACCATCAATCAAAGATTTTACCTCGCCAATCGTACGTTTTTCTTTTTCATTAATCAGGTCCGCGTACTTTTGTAATAATAATTTATATAGTTTATACAATAACACGGCCTTAGAATCCGCTGGAGCAATGCCATCCATGGTACAAAATCCCTTCAAAAAGTGCTTAAAAAACACACCCAATTCCCCAAAAGAGCAGAAAAACGCTTTTTTTGAAAATAAAAAACCCTAAAAAGCCTCTTTTATATAACCAAAAGAGTTATTATAAAAAAAGACAAAATAGTAGCATAGAGAGTAATTATGAACCAAAAAGGCCAAACCGCAGTAGAATATCTAATTACCACGAGTTTTTTGCTCTTAATTACGGGCATTATTTTTGCGTATGGCTTGTTTATTTACACGGATAGCGTAGCCTCCAGCACGGCTCGAACCGCAGTTAGTTCTATTGTAAACACCATAAACCAAGTGTATGCCTTGGGCCCCGGAACGGCGTTGTTTATTAGCGTGGATATTCCCCAAAATATTGGTGACATTAAAATAGAATCCACGAGCAGTCATTCGGCCCTGGTATTTCAATTACAAACCAGTGGCGGTTTAAGCGATATTAGTGAAACCGCTAAAACCACCTTTGAGTTTTCTGGCCCCACTGAAAACGATTTAAAACAAGAGGGACGATATCCCCTAAAAGT
>JAHJAQ010000090.1 GCA_018813975.1 Microcaldota archaeon | reverse complement strand
TGAAACTGGTAAGGTAACTTTTTTTGAATCGTGATATCGTTTACGGTTAAAACAAATCCTTGGTTGGGGAAAAGCCATTCAATATCTTCTTGCATTTCAGCGATATCGACTGTTTTTTGGATGTGCCATACTTTTAGCAAATCGTGTTGCTTTTGTAACACTACTAATTCTGTAAAATCTTTTTCTGTTAGAATTGGAAGGGATAATAGCACGCTCACTATAATAATAATCGCGAGGATTCCATCTAATGAAAGCCAAAAACCATTAGACACGACAAATCACTCCGCGCACAATTGTTTTTTGGTTTTCAATAATCCCCAATCGTTCCAGTGACAAGCAGTTTCCGCGTGCTTCTGTTTCAAAGATTGTTTCGGAATGAGTGGAAAACACTAACTCTATTTTTTGAAAAAAAACCGGTTGATTGTCAATGGCTTGTGTAAATGGAATTTTCTCCAATAAGGAACGATCTAATTGATTGCTTTGTACGCGATGTTTTCTTGGGCTCAATTGTGCTGCCCCGTACTGGGGGTTTACAGTATCCCTGTTTTTGAGTAGGGAATCAATCATCATACTTGAATTGCGTTCGAGTTCTTGGAATTCAAAATCGTTTTGGTGCTGAAAAACAAAAAAAGCATTCCACTCTAACACAATCAACAAGCCAAACAATACTATAACAAACCAAAAAAGCAAGTCAAAAACCGCGATTTGGCCTTTTTTATTGGTAATGGTCAGGACTACTCACTTCCAAAACAGTTTGATTTCCCGCTTGCACCAATTTGATTTGTTCGGCAATTGTAAACGCCGTTTTTTCGTGGGAAAAATGGTTTACTTGGATTTGGTGGGGAGCAAACGGCACACAGTTATGTATAAGAGTTCGGGGTTTGCCTCCGCTATTCGCGAATACCATGTCAATAATCGCAGCACATTTTTTAGAGGCACTAATGGCATTTGTTTTGGCATTGGTTTCACGGCTTTTTTCATTTAATCCTTCCAGTACATTTACAAATAGGCCTAATGATCCTAAAAAAATTGCAAAAACAAGCAGGGCTTCCAAACTGGCCTGTCCGCGTTTCAAGCAATCACCTGTACAATAGTGGAATGCTGAATGGGAATCAAAAAAAACTCCTGGTGATTGGGAGAACTAATGTGGGCAATAATCGCTTGGTTTTGTCGTAACCCTCCGGTAAAAACCGTTTCTCCGGTAACAATGTTTCCTGTTTTTACAATAAGTGTTTTAGTAAGTTCCATTATTTTTTCCGCGGTTAAAGGATTGGGTTCTACTAATAAAATGCGATCATAGGATTCTGGAGTAACTTGCACCCAATAAAATTGAATATTTTGGTTTTCATTTTCAATGTCTTGAAAAAAAGCAAATAGGTTTTGGGAAATGGCTTGGTTTACAATTAACGGATTTAGTTCTTCGATTGCTAATTGTTCTTGTAATGTGCTTTCAATTATGTGGTCTGTGTTTTCTTCGAGACTTGTACGTTCAAAATTGTTTTGTTCTCCTTCGATCATGCTTTGAATGGTTTCTTGAAAGGAATACTGATTTTGGAACTGGCTTTGAGTTAATCCAAAACCCATTATAACCGTAATCAGGGCGAGAATACTGGCAAATCCTTTTTGCATGGTATCTTATCTGATTGGAAAAAGTGCTTTAACCGGTTTTTTTTTCGTTTTCGAACGAAACGCTTTTATCCTAGTTTTGTTATTTTTTGGTGCATGTCTAGAATTAAGCTTCCCAAGGGCATTGTGCATTCGATTGTAGCAGCGGTATTGGTTATGTTGTTGGTAATGACTATTGCGGTTTGGCAGGAATGGGATTTGAGCTTTCACTTATGGACTAGTTTGGGTGCGGGAATCATTGTGTACGTGATAACCTTGTTTTTCCTGGATTTTTACAAGAAATAGTTATAATTTTTCGTAGTATTTTTGCAGTAGCAACGCGTCTTTTTCAATGTTCGGGCTTTCGCAAATAACTGTTCCGTGTACGTCAAATTCTTTTAAGCATTCTAACACCCACTTGTAGGGGAATGTGTTTGTTGAGTCTTGTAGCACTAAATGGTTTTTTTCCCCTTTTTCTGAGAATGCAATGCCGCTAAAATGCATGTTCAAATCTTTTAGCAAGTGCGCATCGTTTTTTTCAATCTCTTCTAATGCGTTTCGAACGTTCTCTTTGGTTTTAAACCGTCCATTATCACGGGCGTGCACATGGGCAAAATCAACATAGGGTTTTATTGCCGGAACTGCCGAATACAATTCTAATAATTCGGTTAGGGAACCGTATTGCGTGGGCTTTCCCGTTGTTTCGGGCTTGATTTTTGCAACGATTTTGTGTTGTTTCAGTTGTTCCAAAACGATTTCCAAGTTTTTTTGAATGGTTTGGGTTACTTTTTCTTTTAGCATTCCTTGAAAAAAACCCGGGTGAAAGGTAATGGCTTTGGCACCGCACCATTCTCCTGCCTCGGCGGAATCAAAAATGCGTTTAATGCTTGCTTCTTGTTTGGTGGTTTCTTTCGAGTTCAAATTGATATAATACGGGCCGTGCACACTCAAAGAAATTTCGTTTTTTTCCGCGGTTTTTTTGACTTGTTTAGCAGTTTCTTTTTTCATGTTAACGCCGCGCACAAACTCTAGTTCCATGGCGTGCAATTCCAATTCTTTCACTCTTTCAATTCCCGTTATGGTGCTTGGTTTGGAAGTTGAAAGTGGAATGCCGGCTGTTCCAAACAATATTTTCGAGGTCATTAGAATTCATATGGATAAGTAGCGGGCTTGTTTTTATTGGTTGGCTTTATTCTAAATGAAAATTAGTTGCAATAAGTTCTTTGTAGGCAATGGTTTTTTCCATGGTTTTTTCGCCTTTGAATGGGCTTGGAAGATTTTCTAAAATGGTTTCGGCGTTGGTGTCTAATGGATTGTACACTAAAGTGCCTTGTTGGTTGGAAAATTCAATGTGACAGCGCAAAATCTCTGGTTTTATTAATAATTGGTATTGTAAAAAAGCAGCATCGTCTCGGTCCTTTAATCCTTCTATTTTAAACGCAAGTTTTTGAACTGTTTTAAAGGGCAATTCACCATATACTGGGTCGTTGTTCCATTCTTTTTTCATGGTTTCACCTATTCTTTCATAGTTGGTATTGTGTTTTTTTGTAGGGGTGTGTTCCGTTTTTTTTTAAGACCAAAAAAATTGTATGACTCCCCATAGATTTTTTGGTATTCTGGACTGTTTGTTAATTCTTGCATGTTGCGCTTGTATTTTTCGTTAATATCGACGCCAGGGTTTCTTTTTTGCCATTCTTCCCAAGAAAGGCTGTACTCGTTCTGGATTTTGTCACGGTATAATTCGGATATTACATTAAATGCACAGAATGGAACAATCCTGCCATCGGGCATGGCATAGTGAATATCACATCGTTCCACACGCATTTGGTCATACAAGTAAGGGTCCATGAAATGCATCATTCCCACAAATAAACTTTTTTCGTGCAGTTTTCCCAATGTTTCATAGTCATGCCTTACCATAACATCAAACAATAGTTTGGCCATGTTTAATCCTTTGGGTTGTTCGCGTTTATCAATAAAAGAACTCAGTTTGGCAAGTATTTTGGCGGAAACCCATAATTTATTGGCACCGTTGTTTAATTCAATAGATTTTTCTTTTAAGTATTCTAATAGTCCGGGTACATCTACAAAACGCGTAATGGGTGTTGCTTTTTTCCCTTCTACAAACAAATAACTCGCGGCACCACATGCAAAGTGAATACTCAGATCATATTGTTGTGTTTTGCTAAAACTTTCTACAAAATCAGTTACCGGACTTACACACGGAACGGGAAAAAAATCATCCATGGTTAATAAGCCGTTGGTTTGTTCTTCAATTTTTTTAATGACCCCTGGAATGGTAATGCGCTGTTTTTGTCGCAAATTTTTGGGCATTCTTCCCACCAATGAAACCGGTTGAAAGTTAATGCCTCGAATTACATCAATATTATTTAATCCAAAATTAATAATTCCCCCCAGATTCTGGTCATTTACCCCGCGAATAACCGTGGGTACTAGAACAGTCCCTAGTTTTGCTTTGCGCAAATTTTCCACGGCTCGAGGAATTTCCCAATGATTTTTAGGATTGGTTTGAGGGGTGGTGCCGTCAAAACTCAAGTATACTACATTAACTCCTGCTTTTAGAACGTTTTGAACTAGTTCCGGG
>JAHJAQ010000009.1 GCA_018813975.1 Microcaldota archaeon | reverse complement strand
TGAGTATTGCCTTGGGATTGTTTGTCTTTCCATTGCTACCAGAACAAACGCCCATTCACTGGAATGCCCAAGGAGAAATTGATGGTTATGGTCCGCCATGGATAGGCGCCCTCTTATTCCCCGCGATAATGGTTTTTATGCTCTTATTGTTGATTGTTGTTCCAAAAATCGCAGTGTTCAAAGAAAATTTGAAAGCATTTGAAAAACAATACTGGCAACTTGGGGTGGTGCTCGAACTATTTTTTCTTATATTCTTTATTGTGAGTCTCTTGCCTTCTTTTGGAATAACCGCTAATTTTTTTGTGTCGTTTACAATTCCATTTGGTTTTTTGTTCCTTGCCATTGGATACTTAATGCCCTCTTTTAAACGCAATTTTTTTGTAGGTATTAAAACACCCTGGAGCCTAGCCAATGATACGGTATGGGAAAAAACCCATTCTCTAGGGGGCACGTTATTCATGCTCGCAGGAATTATCGCCATTGTCAGCAGTTTAGCTCCGGCCCAAGCATTCTGGATTGCTATTGCTGCAATTATTGTTGCTACCGTAATACCCCTTGTTTATTCTTTCCTGCTTTATCAAAAAATCAGGGAAAGGCAATTATAGCCCCAACCCCGCTAAAATTGCCCTAAACCCCCATATTTGAGGGGCTCCGGCCAAAAGTTATGTTTAAATACACCCAGGGCACAATAATACTTATTATAGTGAATAAGTTAATGGTCGGTTTGTGTGAGAATTACCTTTCTTTTTTTGATGGTGCTGGGTTTGCTTGCCTGTATTGGCACTTGTAGTGCCTTACAAGTAAATACTCCCACTCAATTCACTATTATTCACGGCCAAGACACCATGCTAGTAGATGTTTTGAATGATTCTAGTGAAGAAAAAGACCTTCAAATTTTCTTTTTTGCACCCATGCGCTACAGCATTCTGGCACCCGAAAGCATTCCGGGAAATAGTGGTGCCACTATTTTGATTACTATTAATAATTATCCCGATCTTTACAAGACGATTTACGAAGCCCAATTAAACGTGGCTTTAGGAGAAGAAACCACGGTTCAAAGAACGCGACTTTCTTTTGTACCGCCTTTTGAAGAACCCCTTCCACCAGGACCAAACCCAAATCCAGAACCCCAACCAACCTCGGATTTTAACGTGGGTATTGCATTAACCGGATTATCCAATTTTGTAAACCAACCCAACGTGGACTTGGTATTACAACTCTTATTGGGTGCGGTTATTGTGATTTTTTGTATTGCACTAGTAGCCAGAGTATATTCGCACATAAAAGAAGCAGGAGACTAAAAACATGAATCCTAAAATCCTAATAGCATTAGTTTTTCTAGTGTTTTTGCAAAGCGTTTTCGCAGTGAATGGTGTTACCCTAACAGCCCCTCACCAAGACTATTATTTAGAACAAGATACGGCGTTAAGTGCGGTGTATTGGATTAGCAATCAATCCGGACAAAAGATTTGTTTGGACGCCATTGTCACCCCTAGTGATAATGACTTGGATGTTATTGTGGCGAGTGAAGCCTTTTGTTTGAATAATACGGAACAAACCACGATTACTTTAACCTTAATTGCTTCAGAAGAAACCGATTCTGGTTCGTATAGTGTTGACTTGAATGTAATCCACGATTTAGGTTCAGAAGACCATTCTTTAACAGTAAAAGTAGAACAAACTCCCCACATTGAAATTGACGATGATCCAGAAAGTGAGTATTGTAATACGGAGACCATTGTAATTCCGATTACCATTGAAAACAATTCTAGTGAAACCCAATCAATTGAATTAGAAGCCCATGCACCAGGCTTTTTGCCAACACTAGAAGACTATTCTATTCAATTAGGCGCAGGAGCAGACCGAGAATTAGATGTTACGATTCACACAAACGATAGTACTCCTGCAGGCACTTTTTATTATACCATTACCAGTAGAACCGATTCTCAAGTGAGCATTCAAAAGTTTGAGTTTGAAATTGAATCCTGCGAACCAATCGACCCTTTTACAACCACTAATTTTGAGATCGAAACCCCTAGTGATTGTATAAACATTGCGCCTGGAAAAGAAAAATCCACGAGCATTTCCCTTGAAAATACCGGAGACACCCCAGTTAAAATTTGGTTTTCGATTAGCGAACCCAATGGACTGGAAATAGAATTGGAAAAAGATTCCCCCATCACCCTACAAGTGGATGAACGTGAAACCATTCCAGTTTCTATTACGGTTTCCAGTGGAATCACCACAGAACTGCATTCTATAACGTTTTCAGCAGATAGTTCTTTTGTTTCCAGAACCAGTTCTTTTTGCTTGGTAACCAGCAAACCATTTGAAATGGAATTATTGCCCAATAATGTTTCCATTGAACAAGGCGATGACTTTGCGATTGTGCTTTCCTTGAAAAGCAAGTGGAACACCAGTCAAAGCGTTTCTTTGAGTGTTTCCGATTCGGACAAAAATGCAAGTGTTTCTTTTTCCAGGTCTAGTGTATCACTTTCCAAGTACGAAGAAAAAACCGTTATTGTAACCATTAAAACCAAGGAAGCCATTGCATTGGGCGGTCACAGCATTGAATTCAAGGCTCATAATTCTAATGGAACTGTAAAAAAACGCTTGTTTTTTAGTGTGCTTCCCGAACAACCCGTTCCACCCGTTCCCCCCCAACCACCCCAAGAAGCCGTTATAGAATTCATTAGCTATCCAACCTTTGTAGATATGAATATTGGAGACAGCAAAGAACTTGTGTTTATTATTTTCAATGACAGCAATGAAAGCCTTGAAAACATTCGCGTTTCGTTGAGTGGCTTGCCCGACGGTGTTTCTTTTGTGGGACCCCCTCAATTTGGTTTGGACGCAAATGGAACAGTAGCAGTTCGAGGCTTGTTAACGGTTCTAAAAGGACCACTAGAATCCACGGAATACCCCATTACCTTGCTTGCAAGCAATGCCAAATACAAAGATACCAAACACTTGCGATTGGTAATTAGTGTTCCAACAGAAACAGAACAAAAAGAACAAAATCTATTGGACATTATTATTACCGGATTGTTTGGATTAGGCGATAATGCGTTTTGGATTGGCGTTTTGATTCTAGTTATTATTGTTGCTTTGCTTATTATTTCGTGGAGCAGAGACCACGCTACTTATCAAGCTCACAAAGAAAGATGGCGCCAAACTACTGGTCGTTACCCATAAATTCTACCGAGGTTTTAAAATAATGGTTTACAAGAGAATTATTTTGATTGGTGTTTTATTGATTGTACTTTCTTTTGTATTACAAGCCATGTCGCTCTAATTTTATTTCAACTAGCTTCCAGTAAAAATCTTCAAGAATTTTTCATTCACTTTAATCAAGCACTCTAATAGGTTGGTACAGGATGTTTTGCCAAACTGAACGGTTACTTCAGTACTTGCACTTACTTCTTGGTTTCCAGTTTCAGCATTGGTTTTGAATTGGCATGCAATAAACCGTGTTTCCGTGCCACTCTTGAAGTTGGTGGGATTTACTGCCTTGGAATCAATCTTTTTTACGAGCCATAATGGTTGTATGGTTCTTCCGCTTGTCCAATCCGCGTTTCCAATGGCATACAGGTTATTGGTTTTAGCATCTACTGTTAAGTATTTGGAAGGGGTTTCTCCTTCTTCTTGTAACAAATGACTAACATTAATTGAAGTACTACCATCTGTTCCCGGGGCGGGGGCTTCTATTCCCACGTCTTGCGTGATTTCTTTAATAAAAGCACTGCCCCCCTCGTAAAGCGTTACACCAACTCCTTTGAAAAAAGCCTTGCCCACGCGAATCGTTCCAATCAATAATCTTCCCACTTCTGCTCCTGTTATTTGAGCGCCACCGCTTAACCATTCTCCACTTTGGACTTTAGCAACGCCTTGTTGTACCTGGGGATCCGTAGCCATTCCTAAAGCCCCTTTAACCCAATCCAAAGCAGAACTTGCCACTCCTTTGGTTTTGGTCCACCACGTTTCATCTATTTGAAGCTTTCCTTGATTAACCCAAGTTGCAATGTTTTGGCATGAAATCGCAGGCCCCGCCCCTAAAATCAGTGGTTTGGATTTGTCAATATTTTTTAGTTCTAGTTCAAATGCTTGGGTGATTTTTTCAGGAGCACCATCAAACAAAAATATTTTATTAGCAATCGGGTTTTTGGTTTGAAATTGGTTTCCGGTATTAACGCTTACAAATGCTAAGTCTGCGGTTGGAACAACCCTTTTATCCTCGATTTCTGGTGCCAAACCCTTAGCCAAAAAAACCGCTTTAGAACCACTAACCACAGTGCCTGCTGGTGTGGATAAGGTTCCAGTGGCGCCTTCCAATTCCGCTATAACGTTTTCAATAGTACTAACTTCTTTTACCGTCAAGTTTGGATAAGAAGTAGTTACCTCTGCTTTTTGGCCTTGCGGAACCAAAAAAATAAATTTTGCGCTTGTTGTTCCCAATGAATTTGCAGCACCTGCTTTTAGATTAGCACCACCAATTTTTCCGATGCCACCATCAAAGTTAATGATTCCAGTAACACCAACTTTATCATTCAGCGTTTTAGAGCTTAACAGTGCGTGCGCCAAAGCAGTTCTAGCCGCGCCCGAACTAGAACCATCCACAATAGACCAGGGTGCATCGTCATTGAAATAATAATCATACCCCACTGCTGGAGAAACCATGCGCTCTGCTACTAAAACCGCGTTTCTGGCGGTTTTTTGGGCACTAATTCCCATTAAAGTAGATTCTACACTCATCCAAACCTCGGATTTTTCTCCTGATGCTTTTGGAACAATAGAAAGAGACATTTTTCGACTATACCCTTCTGTTGTATTAGCACTGAAAACATAAACTTCGCCAGTTTGACTTTCCGGCGCTGAAATAGCAATGCTTCCAGAACCAGTTGAATAACCAGAAACCACGAGAGTTCTGCGCTTTAATCCATTGGGCGCACTAGGGTTCACATTCGAATAGCCTGGACGGATTTTTCCTTCAAATGTTCCTACACTCTTGGTTAGGGTTTCTGTCGGAGCGGTAATTGGCATTTCAATGCATTTGTTACCATTCAATAATGTTTTTTGATCTGCACCCACTTCAAACACTTGTTTAAAATCTTTGGAATCCGCGGATTCTTCCAAGAAAATCGCTTCAAAAAAAGCCACTCCACCCGGAGTTGTTGGATTAAAATCACTTGGATAGGTCCAACAAACTTTTATAGTAGTATCATTAATCAACTCATTAGTAACCGTCAAAAGAACCGGGTCCGGCCCAACAGGATTTGTTATCCATTCAAATTCATTTCCTATCGGACAAGTGGGTGGAACGGGCACACCAGGCGTTGGCGCAACCGGACAGGTGGGTGTTGGAACGGTAATGCCTTCAATTCCAATGAGAACCGTTCCATTTTCTACTTTTTTAACGGTTATTTTGGAAGCGGTTTGAGCCAAAACCGGTGCTACCAAAAGACAAAGGGCAAGTAAGAGCACTAACTTTTTCATTTTACCACCTTGTCAAACAATTTGTCCAATGAAATCTCAAGGGTTCCTTTTCCTTCTTCCAACAAAACAACCTTGGTAAATGCGGAATCTAAATGATCTTCTTTAAAAAACACGAGACCATATCGCACGTCTGGTTGCGGAAGCGAATACACAAATTCTACAAAACCATTATTTTCCCGCAAAGCCAAAGGCAAAAAAGAATACGTCTGGTTTGAAGCAACAGGGTCTTCTTCCTTCCAAGGCTTTTTGATTATAAGGTTTGGGAAATTATTTGCAGTTTTGGCCCTATTCAATAATTCTTCCTGTTTTTTTACCGTATCCCAGTCCGGATAAACCTTTTTAAT
>JAHJAQ010000089.1 GCA_018813975.1 Microcaldota archaeon | reverse complement strand
TTATGTGTGGATGTATAAACCATACTCTTTTAATTATTTTCAATCAGATTAACTTGATAGAGGGATTTAATGAAATCACATCTTTGTAGTTATTTAGTGCTTTTAATTTCAGTCTTTATCCTATTTTCTTCTGTTTTGGCGGCTCCAGGACTTCCACACCAATTCAAAGGAACTGTTACCATAAATGGTAATCCTGCTTCTGATGGAACAGAAGTATTTGCAGTGGTAGATGGCGATACCTATGCTACGTTTACTGTCGGAGGGGTTTTTGGAACAGACCCTGCAGAACCTTTTTTTACGCCAGATCCATACAGTGGTAGAGCAGGAGAAACAATAGAATTTTTTGTAGAGGACCAAGCAACCGGAATAACCGCGATATTCGAAAATGATGGTTTTACTGAATTACCCCCATTGGCGATTACCCAAAATAGTGGTGATCCGGGAAATCCCGGAAACCCAGGAAGCCCTGGCGGTCCTGGAGGACCTGGTCCTAGTGGCGGCGGAAGCACTATTATACTGACAATCGTGGGAAATTGTATTAATGAAGAAGTTTTAGTAACCGCAGCGTATACTAATGGTAATGTTAATCGAGGCGTTCAAATCAATATTTTGAAGGATACCAGCATAGTGGCTTCTGGAACTACTAATTTGGATGGAAAATTTAGATTCACCTTAACCGAGCCAGGAGAATATACTTTAGAAGCTAAAAAAAGTGGTTTTCCAAGAGCACAAGCCGCAATTAACCTTAAGGATTGTACGATTCCAGAAACGCCAAACAATGGTGCAGACCCTAATGCCCCCGTAACAACAGACACCCCAAGCAATCCTACTACTACATCCACTACCAATACCACGGAGGATACTACTGGAACAGCTCCCAATACTACCAATCTCATAACAGGTTTTCTTGGATTAGGTGGAACTGTTGGTAATGCGTTACTTATTATTCTCTTAATAATAGGTATTGGCGCGATCTATATTGGGTGGCAAAGAAGCAAAAAATAATTTTTGGCGCCAGCTCTTTTTATTCTAAAAATTTTCACTTATTTTTCAGTATTGAGAAAAATTAGGCAAAAATATACTTTTTATAGTGAATCAGTTATATTTAAAAAGTCAATTGCCCAAATAGAGTTATAACGAGAACTTTTTAAGGCAAGGAAACTTTTTTAGAATTCGGGATTGAAGCAGATGAGCCTTTTGAACAGAGCCTGTATTGGAATCGGAGTATTATTACTAGTTTTCTCTTTATTCTTGAGTGTTAATGCCGTTCAATTGTTTGAAGACGATGGAACCATGGAAGAATCATTAGTTGGTTCTACTGGTGCTTTTGCCGTAAAAATGATTCCAGAAAGAACTGGAAAATTAACTGCTCTTACTGCTTTTGTTGAACGACCAGGACCACAAGATTGGAAAGGCTGGATGATATCCTATTCAATGGATAACGGACACAATATTGAATCACAACGACTTTTTCATGCCACTCCCGGTTTTTCCTGGCAGACAAGAGATTTTTTATTTGGACAAGAATTTTCAAACGAGTTTTATGCTGGAATTAGTAAAATTAGTTCCACTAGTTTGGGTTCTGATAAAACAACCCCAAATTCGAATAGTGAATTTTCAAATGATTATGCAGACCCGACCGGATATAGTGTAGATTCACAAAACAATTATATGATTCGTGCAAACTTTGATTATTATCCAACTGTTTCAAATATTTTAACTTTTCCAGAGCCAACCAATCACAGTCCGACGATTACTGCAACTTGTACTGATTATGAAACTCCAATCCTTCTTTCCGGTCTTCAAGTAGATGGAAACCCGTCAAGTTTTATGATCGCAACAGATGGTGCTTATGACGAACTTATAGAAGAAGTAAAAGGATTCATTCCAATTAGTGCACTGGCCGATGGGGAACACACTGTTGAAGTTGGATGCATGGATGATTCTTTTAATATTACTAAACCATTAGAAAGCGCGACTTTTTTTGTTGACCGAGTTGCACCCAATACAACTGTTGCATTGGATGGTACGCTTGGAGCGCACGAATGGTTTACAAGCAATGTGCAAGTGACACTTACTTCTACTGATCCAGCACCAGGTTCTGATGTTGAAAGAATAGACTACTGGTTAGATGGAGACACGGTACAAGGACTTATTACTTGCACAACAAACCCTTGTGTTTTTACTATTTCAAATAACGGAACAACCGATATTTATTTCAGGGCAACGGATAATGCAAACAATCCTGAAAGTGTTCAGCACGCCTCAGTGTTTATTGATAAAACGCCTCCAAGCGCGCCAGTTTTGATTCCATTTCCAGAACATTATATTAATGGAACAAGTCAAACAATAAGCTGGAGTTTGGTTAGTGAAGCACTGCCAGAAAGCGGAGTAGATTATTATAATATTTATAGAGAAGTTAATGATCTTGGAATTTACGGATTATTTGATTCAACTGTCGCCACATGGGTAATTGATGATACCTTGGCAGCGGATCATAATTATTCTTATTTTGTAAGTGCGGTTGATTTTGCAGGAAACCAAAGTGTTCCTTCTGAAAGCGACTGGGTTGTTGTGGATCAGAATTCTCCGGAAGCGTCTTTCTTGTATGCATTACCCGCTTTTATGGGTAGCGATACTGTTCACTTAGACTGGGATCGAGCAGAAGATATCAATACGGTTTATCCGGCAGGAATTGATTATTATTCTACTTACAAGAATTTAGCATGGCTTTCAAAAATTGATTATACTGGAGCACCAGTACAATCCTATGATGATATTGGAAACTTGGATGTGGAAACGCATTCGTATGAAGTAAGTGCAACCGATAATGCGAATAATGAAGGACCATTATCAAATACTGAAACCACTACGATTGATCTTACACCACCAGTAACATTGAGTATAATGCTTGTACCGAATGGTAATAATGAATGGTATATTACGCCAGAAACAGTAACACTATCCGCCTTTGACCCTAATTCGCCAAGTTCTGGTGTTGCCACTACCTATTATTGTACGGACCAAACAGATTTGTGCACACCAAACACACTTTATACCGGTCCAATAACCGTTAGTGCAGAGGGAATTAATTTTGTCAGATTTTATTCTGTTGATAATGTTGGAAACATTGAAACCACTAAATCCACCGGACCAATTAAAATTGATTTAACCAATCCACATCACCAAGGAATTTTGCTGGATAACGGCGCAGCGTACAACACTACTGGCAATGTAATGGCTACTTTGGATATTGGATTTGATGATGTTTCTGGATTGGATTATTGTGAGGTTAGCTGGGATAATATAACGGTAGAAAACACGGGATTAAATGATTTGGCTGGACCATACTCTTATCCAGACGGTGTTGCTATTGCACAATACAAGTGCTTTGATATAGCCGGAAGAGAAACAAGCCCTCTCGTTTCAGATGATATTATTGTTGATACTATTCCACCAGTTTCAGACATAACCAGTCTGGTTGCACTTGAAGACGTCCTAAAAGGAAATACTTTGATTGCGGGAAATTCTTTTGATGCAACATCTGGAATTGATTTTATTGAAATAAAAATAGAACAACGGGATGAAAACGATTCGGGATGGAATACCATTCTTGACTGGACGCCGGTAAATGAAACTTGGAGTTCAATCGTCGGAAACACTGAATGGAATTATTTATGGAATAATAGTTCTTATCCAACCACTTCTTTCAGGGTTTCTTCTAGAGCAACCGACAAGGCGGGTTGGCAAGAAACAACAGCGGATATTCAAAATGATAATATTCGAATCGAATTAATAAAAAACAATTCTCCTTACATTGAAAATGCATTGTTTGGAGACACTGATTTATGGGTTTACGGTTTTTTGGACAGGACAAACTGGGAGTATTCATTAGAAATTTTTGACCGCAATGAAGTAGGAAGCCCGACAATTTATGATTATAACATTGTAACAGACGACGACGCTTTTTTCAGTTATGCAATTGATGCCAGTACATGGGATTTAAGCAAGTGGTATACTGCAAGGCTAATAACCGAAGAAGGACAAGAATTATACACTCAATTAGACGCGCTTTATTATTCTTATCAGATTGAATTGTTGAATCAGCAATTGCAAGAAATAGACGCAAACATTGCTGCTTTGTGGGAAGATAGTAATAATCAGGCACAGCAAATCGCGGATTTGAATGCTGCAATACAGGATATTTACAACCAATTGGATAGTATTAATCAGCAATTGGCGGACTTGGAATCAGATGTTTCTTATCTAATGAATAAAGTTGACCAGTTACAAGGACAGATTGATTTCTTGTTTAATGTTTTGAAGGTAATGAATCATGCAAGCATTAATTTGTTTTATAATGCTGATGCCGAGGCCTTGGATGTTTGGGGAGAAGCGGCTTATGGAACATTTGGTTTTATTGGATTAACATTAATTCCAACAGACTTGAGCGGGCCTAATTATTTTTATTTTACAACGGTTAGTGGTCCAAATAATTCTTATCATTTTACTACAATAAACGGGAATCCAATTGACACTTCTATTCTGCCACCGAAATCGTATAATGTTAATGTAACCATGTTCAGCGATTTTCGCCCAATGGGTGCACCGCCGATTTATGTTGTTGGAGCAATCTTTGATACCTTGGCAATCGAGGATTTGGCTGAACACTTGGAAGAACTGGAAGAACAGGTTAGCATGCTGAATGCAGGAAACCTTGCTTTTACTTATAATTCAGTAACAAATATGGGAACGTTCCACGGAGAAGCACCAACAAATGCTAACTGTGCAAAGTTAAGTATTTTTTCAAGTGCAGGAACTTTTTGGGGATTTGGACAAACAACCGTAGTGGAAGATGGCAGCGGACCCGATTATAGTATTACAAAAAATCTTTCAAATTATCCGCATGTTCCATTGAATGTTTATGTTAGATTCTTTGAAAACCCCTTTTGTATGGGATTCCAACCCCCAATTGAAATAGTCAATGACACTTTTGATTCTTTGCTCGCAGAAGACTTGTTTGGATTCAGAAACATTACTGCCAGCACGTATGTAACCAGTTATTATATTAATGAAATTGACGTGCCGATTACGTTTGGCTTGAAACCGGTAACAGGAGAACACTATCGAATCGAATACAGGATTAATCCGGAAGAAGAATGGCAGACCTTAAAGTATTGTTCGTATTATCCAGAAGGAATTAATACCGACAAGAGAGCAGAGCTTCACTTGGATTCAACTGGAATATTCCGAGTACAATTAAGAACACAGTCTTGTGGTTATGGCCCGCCTGCAACCGAAGAGTACATTTCTCACAGAATCAGAATCAAACATGTTGATTTGATAGACTTTTTAACCGCTTATACTGCAATTGTTAACCCAGTAGAAAACAGTTATAACCCCTATCCATCCCCATATGGTTCGATTACACCGGGCGTTTATTGGACTCAAAGCGGAAGCGTTCCACTCATTTCTTACGTTGGCACTAATACTGAACCGGATTATCCAACTTGCGAAGTAAGATATTATTCTACTGATACCCAATCCCATACCATTGCGGAATGGGATATTAATAGTATGGATTCAAACACTTGGATTTGTGATACTTTGGGAGAATTAGAAACCAGTGACTGGGGAAACACCAATTATAAGGACGGACAATTCACGCGCATTAGGGTTCGAAACGATATTGTTGGACAGCCGGATAGTTTTGATGAAATTAAAATTGGAATTGATAATACGCCTCCTTCTATTACTTCTATTAATCCGGATGAAGAAGGAATTCTAAACGGTGTTTATAGAGTATTTGCGGATATTACGGATAACTTGTCCGGAGTAAAAGAAGCAAACTTTTTCTTAATTGAAAAAGACGGATTTGAATATTGTATGGATGATAATGAAAATTGTCATTTTGGAGACGGAAACATTGTCTGGACAGTTGTAGATGTAGATTTTGATTCCAACAGCAATATGTTTTATAACGATGTTAATACTCTAAATTTCCCCGATGGAGACTATAACATTGCCTATCAAGCTATTGATGTAGCCGGAAATGAAGGCTATTTGGAAATTGATCCAATCATTGACAATACAAAACCCATAATCAATGATGTTTCTTTTTTACCGGCAGATCCAAAATTGCGAGGGCAAACAATTGAAATCATGGTTATTGTTACTGATAACCTTTCCGGAGTAGACCAAGTATGGGCGACCATTACAAGACCAGACACTACTGTTGATGTACTACAATTAACCGGAACAGAACCGAATTATAGTGGAGAGTATATAACGGATATTAATTTTGAAGAAGGCAATTATCAAGTGCAAGTAAATGCAACTGATTTGGCATCAAACCCGGCAATTCTATTTTTGACTGACTTTAATCTTTGGTATAGTTATGTAATTGATATAATGCTTACCAATGACACCGTAACACAAGGTGATTCTCTAACCATCAACGGAACAGTTCTATCGGATCATGGAAACATTGTTGGAGATGCTAATGTAGACCTATTGCTTCCCACGGAAACGGTTACAGTAACAGTTGATGTTAATACGGGAGAATTTTCTTATTTGTATCATACGGGCAGTGCCCCAACAGGCACACACACTATTATTGCAGAAGTAATTGCACCAAATGGAATTACTTTCAGTGATTCTGAAACACTAATCATTAATGCGCCTCCAACGCCACCCGAACCATCCCCACCATCACCCGGCTCACCTGGAAACGGCGGACCAAGTGGCGGTTCTAGCGGAGCATTAATTTTAGAGTTTTCAGAAAATTGTTCTAACGAAGAAATTGTGATAACCATATTACGTGAAACCATAAACAGCCCTGTTTTTGGAGCAATAGTTACCATAACCAATGAGGATGAAGAAGTAATAGCAGAAGTAACAACAAACCAGGAAGGACAAGTTTCTTTTAATCTAGAACCGGGAATTTATACTTTCACTGCAAAAAGAAGTATTATGCGGTCAAACCCTCAAGAATTTGAAGTAGTGGATTGTACTCCGGTGGCAGAAGAAACCCCGGCCAATACCACGCCAGTACCACCAGCACCACCACAAACTACTGAAACAACAGAAACAAGCACTCTAACAGCAGCCAATCCCAATAATACCGCCCCCATAACAGGTTTTTTAGGATTAGGAGCTACTGGAACCAGTGTCTTGTTAGGAGCTCTTTTGATTATTGGTTTAGCAGGTATTTCAGTCGGCTGGCGCAGATTTAAAGCCTAAAATATCCAACCAGTCCCTATTTAAAATACTTTTTTAACTCTAATTCAACTAGACGTTTCTATTATTTGTCATGAAAAAGACGAGCAGAACTTGGTTTTCTTTTCTAAAAAGCAGATAAAAAAAGTAGAATACCATTGACTTATTCTTTTGAAAGACCACCAGGGCCGCTTCCCAGTGATTCAATACCGTATTTTTAGTTTATCCAACTCTCTTTGGTTAATGACAGTTCCATTTCAGACACTTTATAACCATCCGTTTTAGAGTGATAAAGCGACTATAACCCAAAAAGCATGCATAATTACACAACGACGCCGATACCTCGTATGCAATTACACAAGTGTGCAAGGTTTTTATTCTAGAAAGCTTGTTCTATCATACATGTCAGAAAAAATCCGGACTAATGTGATGCTGGATCGTGTGCTTTGGCGGGAAACCAGGCGGATTTCTCTTGAACAAGAAACATCGGCTTCTAAAATCATTAACGCTTTGTTAGTGAATTTTGTAAAAGAACAGGAAAAAAAGGATGGGAAAAAAAATGAATCAAAAAAATAGAACCATGAAAATAGCCGCCAATGTACTGATGTTGCTTGTTTTTTCGTTGTTAGCCGTTTCTTTTGTTCAAGCTGCAAGCCTTCATGCACCCTCCGCAGTTCCAGAAAAAATCGCTTTTCTTTTTTCCGTTGACCTTCCCCAAAGCACATTTTCGCATACACAGGTTTTTTATGATAATAAACTGATTGTAACAGCCCAGTTTACTGGTTCAGTGGCAGTGGATCCTGCCAATGGAAAATTTGTATTAGCTGCATTCACGTCGCAGGAAAACGGGACAACCACCCTATACATTTCGTATATTGAAAAGCAAAAAGGAATTCATCCCATCAAAATTATCGTATATGACAATACCACCATCTTAGAAGAAATTAATGAAAGTATTGAAGCTACCGAAGAATTTTCTTCTGGAAACAATTCCATGCTTCTTGCTCAAATAAACCAATTGGAAGCCAGTTTGGATGATTTGCAAACCGAAATAGATTCTTTGAACACTAATTTTGGTTCAATTGAATCTTCCACTCAACAAACCGTTCAACAAACAACTCAAGAATTAAATGCTGATTTGGAAGGCGCGCTAAATGAAATCAATTCCATCAAAAGCTTGCTGGAAGGCGCTAACAAAACAGGAAGCATTTCTCTTATTCAACAAAGCGTATTGCAAGAACGTTTGGATGTCTTAGAAGAAAACACGCAAACGCTAAACGTAAAACTAGAATTGATTGAAAATCAAGTGGAAAGCCAAAAACAAAAAATCGTTTCCATGCTGGAAAAAGAAAATGGCGGATTCGAAACTGGATTTTTTTCTCTAGACTCATCCGGTGCACTCTTGGGGGGAGTCATTATTGTTATGCTAATAGTAGGAGTTTGGTTTTTTCGCACTAAAAAAACGGTGATCAAATGAATTTGCACAAAAAAACTTTTTTGTTTGGATTTTTTTCTATTCTCTTATTGGGTTCGGTTAGTGCCCTTCAAATTGGCGGTTCTCGCGGCGGTAGCTGTGAAAACGCTTTTTGCAATCTCGCTGACGATATTGTTTATTGGGGAAATCTTCAAAATATTCCAGCAACCCTTGCTTATCTTAATCAGCAAAACACATTTACAGCCGCTCAAACCTTTCAAACCAAAGTAAACGCCTTTGATTTAAATGTCGGGCATGATTTGAATGTTGGAAACGACTTGAATGTAGTGAGAGATGCTAATGCAACTCGTTTTTGTCTACCGGACGGAAATTGTTGGAGTTCTGGAGAAATCATTACCAATACACTAGGAAACTCTAAATATTGGCGTTTGGATGGAACTAGTGCTCCTCCAACTGCTAACTGGAATATGGGAGACTATAATTTTACT
>JAHJAQ010000088.1 GCA_018813975.1 Microcaldota archaeon | reverse complement strand
GGCGTATTGCCTGGAAATATATCAAATACGCTATTTTGTTGCGGTAACAGTTGCGTGCAAGCGCTTCCTAAAAATCTTATTTACTTCCTTAAAACCAATTTTTTTTAACTGTTCTAAAAATTGTTTTTCTCGCAGTATTCGTGATTCTTTTTCATCCTCCAAATCATGGGCAATCCACTCTGATACGAGTTCCTTTTTTTCAAAAACCTTTTTATATTGTTCCAATTGCCACTCCAACGCAGCCTTGTGTTCTGCGGCGTTATTGGAAGCACATTTGTCCGCATTAACAAACAGCCCATTACTCTTCAATATTCTGTAGATTTCCTTCAAAAGCTTGTTTCTATAATCCTGTTCAAAATTGTGAATTGTAAAAGAAGAAACACAGGCTTCAAAAGAATTGCTTGCCACACTTTGCAGGAATTGCAAGGCATCTTCTTCAATAAGTTTTAAGCGTCCTGCTTTGATAAAATTCTTCAAATTTTCCTTCGCTTGTTCAACCATTTTTGGCTCGTTATCAATAGCAGTAACCAAAATATGCGGCTCTGAATTCAGTAAAAAAGATGTTGTTGGACCAAGCCCAAAACCAATTTCCAAAACAGCAATTTTCTCCTGTGCATAATGCTGGCAATGATTTTTCACGATTTCTTTAATCTGCATTCGCATTTCTGAAAAATACGGGCAAGCCAACTCAAAAAGGCAGTATTCCTCGCTTAATATTCCGGAAAATCTTTGCTCCAATTCAACACCTTGTATTTTAATATTTATAAAATATAAAAAAAGAACTAGAAGTATATTAACGTTGCCAGTTTATTTAATCGACGCTATTTGTAGCTAAATTTTTTGTTGTATTTTTTGTGGTCAGTGATGTCCAGTATAAAGGCAATGATTTCTATTTGATGTTCGTCGTTAGTTAAACTGTATAGTATGCGCCAACGGTTAGAAAGCTCTACCCAAAAAAGATTGGTAACGCCATATTTTTGTTTGTATTCGGAAGGAATCTTGTCTTTGGAAATGGGTTGGCCTTGATTAGTTCAGTTTTCTTGTTAACTGAATTCAGAATGCTTTGCTCTGTTTTGGAGTGAGGAGCCTGTTTATTCAAATAATTGTATACCTCTTCGGCTTCGGGAGAAAGCGCTATTTTGACTGGTTTCATAGTTTCAGACCCTTTGCAACTGCCCTGCACAGATTAGAATTGGAATTATGAATCCAAGTGATTCCTTTCGAAGAAAAAACGATTTTGTTGCTTTCTTCCAAGTATTCCAAAATCTTTTTAAGTGTATAATGATTGACTTGTTTTGGAAGCCGGCGCTTTAGCTCTGCTACCGAAATAACACTCTCATTCATCTTTCGGAGTACTTTTTCCACCATTAAAACCGTGTTTAAGGTTGGAGAACGGTTCCAGTTAGTGATTTGAACCTGCTTTTGCATAGTTATCAACTGATAAATATTGAGTATAAGGGAATAAAAAGGTATTGTTCGCTCACTCCAAAGCCCGAAAAACAGATGCTACAATCCTTAAACAAAAATTTTTCTTAAAAATAGAATTATTATTTTGGGAAGAAATATTTATCCACATGAATAAGCCAAAAGAAAACGTAGAATAGTGCTTCATTTTTTTTCTTGTGAAATTGCGTTTAGCAGGGGAAGGCTTAGCAAACTAAAGGGCAGGGAAAATAGCATGGCAAAAACCAATAGTTTTCGCACACTTGCTCTTGCAAAAGAACTTTTTGACCAATAACTAAAAATACTAATCAACACCAAAGCGATTAAAATAATTGTAAAGGCACCGGTTGGAAGGGCCAGCCAAAAACCGCCCGCTATGAACAAGGGAAAAGTCATGAGTATTCCGCCGACAAGCACGAACAGCAGGTGTAATCCTGCTGAAACCGAAATCCCCCCTATTTTAGCGGCTAGAAAAGAAAAAAACCTGCCAATAATTGACTGGTTGGCTTGGGCAATCTTTTTTTTGAGTTCCTTGTCAAAATCAAAATTCATGAAATCTTCTCTTATTTTTTTTATGACTCGCTTAAATCAATAAATTGTTCTCGGTCTGATTCAATGCCATAAAACGTTAAAGGGTTTTTTTGGAAAGACATTTTTGGATTGGTGATTATTTCATACGAAAGGTCTTCCACTGCTTGGTTTATGGTCCCACTCATATGGATGTAAACGCTGTCT
>JAHJAQ010000087.1 GCA_018813975.1 Microcaldota archaeon | reverse complement strand
TGACCGCATTGATGTGGGAATTGTTCCGTTTGTACATTGCGGTAAGGTCATAATGCCGGTTTTTGAACAAAACCAAGTTCCTTTAATCTTGGCATGGGATAGCACCCAAGAAATAGCACCAGGGGATTATATTTTTAGTACTGGTTTTTCTACTGAAGCTGCCGGCAAAAAAATGGCGAATTTTGCGTTTAACCAGTTAAACCTTAGAAAAACCGCTATTGCTTTTCATCAGGACGAATGGTCGGAAATAATTGCCCCAAGCTTTAAACAAGAATTCGAGTCTTTAGGTGGAACTATTGTTTTGGAAGAAGGCGTTCTAGTAGGGGAAACCGACTTTAAAACCATTATTGAAAAAATAAAATCCAATGGAGTAGATAGCGTTTACCTTCCGTTTGTTCCCTTTGGAACTGACTTGTTCTTAAAACAAGCCAAAGAACTGGGTTTGGAAGCACAACTATTGTCTGGTGATGCAATGATTCTGGATATTATTATAGCAGCAGGGAGTGCAGCAGAGGGAGTTTATTTTACCAATATTTTCGCGGAAGACAATGAGGTTTCTCAAAAGCTATCCGAAAAATACCACGAAAAATATGAAATTGAACCAGAAGCATTGTCCATAGTGGCTTTTGGGTATGACTCCATGATGACGATTAAAAACGCGGCTGAATCCGTGGAAACGATTTCGTCTGAAACCATTAAAGACGCTTTATACTCCGTTGATTTTGTCGGAGCGGGTGGCCAAATAAAAATCAATCCAAATGGTTTGTCCGATAGAATCGAAAAAGTGTTTGTGGTTCAGAATGGCGAACCGGTTTTAGCAGAATAAGTTTAGCCCTATTGTACTGGAAAAATCTGCCATTCTCCGTCAGTAGCAACCGCGCGCAATTTCCCGGTTTTATTATAAATGCAGTGATTAATAGCATTGCCTGCTGCATAATCTACAATAAAGATTGGTTCTTCGAGTGGAATGTCCAACGAACCTTTTTCAGGTGGAATTTTGTATGCGTTTTCGCCTGAAAAAATAGCTTTATAAGCATTCACAAAAATTTTTGTTCCGCGCGGTCTCCATTGAACTTTCATAGGCGATTCTTTTATTTTCCCCGTTTTTGGATCTTTTGATATGGTTGGTTTGCTTCGTAATAAAGCTCTCACAATTAGAGAGGTGAGCTGTTGTTGAACCAAAATACCGCGAATATTAATGGGGTGCGGAATTCTAATAGTGGGATGTGGAATTCTGATGCCTTTGGGCCTATTGCCTTTTGGTGTAGGCATTCTTATTCTTATAGGCTCTCCAGTGCCCCCATTTTTTCTTCCTGATGCGACCATATAAACCTTTTAAAATATTGGATTGTTGGATTAGTATACTTATCTTATTTGAAACATTAAAGTTTAGCTTTATATACTTAATTTACTATTATTAGTCACCTAGAGGGTTTTTGATTTGGCGGAAAAAGAGAAGGAAAAAAAAGAATCCGAACGGATAAAAGAAGAGCTTGGCATTAACGCGGAAACTGCCTGGGAGAAACTGGAAGAAGGAGAGCAAAAAAAAGTGTGGAAACTGGGTGATGAATACAAGCAATTTTTGGCGAGTGCTAAAACCGAACGAGAAATCGTTGCATGGAGTATTAGGGAAATAGAAAAACATGGTTTCAAGCCACTCGAAAAAAGCAATTTAAAGCCAGGCGATAAAGCGTGGGTGCATAACAAGCACAAAAATTTGGCATTACTTTTAATGGGCAAAAATGGATTGGAAAATGGGTTGCGCGTTATTGTTAGTCATGTTGATGCCTTGCGATTAGACTGGAAAATCAATCCGTTCTACGAGGATAGTGGCATGGCACTTATTAACTTGCATTATTATGGGGGTATTAAAAAATATCATTGGGTAAATACGCCCTTGTCTTTGCACGGCGTTGTTTTCTTAAAAGACGGTAAAAAACTTGAAATTAATTTGGGAGAAAAAGAAGAAGAACCGGTTTTTGTAATCTCAGACTTGTTGCCTCACGTGGGAATAAAAGCTTTTTTAGAAAAAAAAGCCTCTGAACTTATTCCGGGAGAAAGCTTGGATGCGATTGGAGCAACCATTCCCTTAAAAGAAAAAGATGCTACTGAAAAAATAAAATTACGATTACTCAAACTATTGCACGAAAAATATGGGCTGGTGGAAGAAGATTTTTTTACGGCAGAACTCCAATTATTGCCAGCCGTAAAACCAAAAGACATTGGGTTTGACGGTTCTTTGATTGGGGGGTATGGTCATGATGATCGTGCGTGTTCTTTTGCAGGACTAAAATCAATTTTGGATGTAACCGGGACACCCGAACACACTTGTTTACTGCTTTTTATGGACAAAGAAGAAATCGGCAGTGTGGGAGCTACTGGCGCGGACTCTTTTTTCTTAGAAAACTTTGTACACGAGTTGTGCACTAAACTCGGAACACAAAAAACCGCCAAGAAAGTATTAGCAGAAGCGTATTTTATTTCTGCGGATGTAACTGCTGCCTTGGACCCAAAATACAAAGAATTTTTTGATCCTGCCAATTCTAGTATGGTTGGGTATGGAGTTTCGATTGAAAAAGAAACCGGGTATGGCGGAAAGTATGATTCTTCCCAGGCCAGCGCCGAATACATGTCTTTTATTCGAAAATTGTTCAATGAAAACAAAGTGGTTTGGCAGACCGGAGAGCTTGGAAAAGTAGATGAAGGCGGTGGGGGGACTGTTGCTAAGTTTTTTGCTCGGTATGGGTGTGAAATCATTGATATTGGTCCGCCCGTACTGGCCATGCACTCTCCATTCGAGGTTTTGAGTAAGGTAGACCTATACCAGACGTACAAAGCATATAAGGTATTCTTTGAAAGCAAATAGAACTGTTTTTTTGCCACTTGTTTTTTAATGATTTGGCCCTAGGTTTTTCTTTGACGATTTATGGAAGATGATTTTTCAGTTCCGCATTATAAAATAAAAATGGTTGAAAATACACAGTTACTGCCACGAGAAAAGAGAATAGGAGCGATTAAACGCTGTGGTAATAATGTTTTTTCGTTGAAATCGGAAGAAGTTTTTATTGATTTATTAAGTGATTCTGGCACGAGTGCCATGTCTGATTCTCAATGGGCTTCCATGTTTCACGGAGACGAAGCCTATAGTGGTAGCAAGAGCTTTTTTCGCTTAAAAGAAGCTGTTCAAGAAGTCATGGGATTTCCTCTTATTATTCCCGCGCATCAAGGAAGAGCAGCCGAAAAGATTTTGGATGAAGTCCTGGTCAAAAAAGGAGATGTGATTCCGGGAAACTGGCATTTTGATACTACACGAGCCCATATTGAATACCAAGGCGCTATTGGAATTGATTGTGTTACCAAAGAAGCACTAGAACCCGCAATATTTCACCCCTTTAAAGGAAACATTGATCTTGAAAAACTAGAATCCGTTATTAAAAAACACGGAAAAGAAAAAATTCCTTACATTTTGCTAACCATTACGTGTAATAGTATGGGCGGACAACCGGTTTCCATTCAAAACATTCGCGATACTAAAAAACTGGCAGACCAGTATGGAATTCCGCTTTTTTTTGATGCCGCGCGGTTTGCAGAAAATGCTTTTTTTATTAAAAAAAGAGAAAAAGAATTTGAAAACCATTCAATCGGAGAAATTGTTGCCGAAATGTTTTCATATGTAGATGCGTGTACTATGAGTGCCAAAAAAGACGCGATTGTTAATATTGGCGGTTTTATTGGACTTCGAAACCAAGAATTATACGATAAATTAGTGCCAATTGCAATTCTATTGGAAGGATATCCTACTTATGGCGGTATGTCTGGAAGAGACATGGAGGCTGTTGCCACTGGTTTGAGGGAAGTAATTAGTGAAGAATATTTAGCAGCACGAATCGGTCAAGTTGCGTATCTGGCTAGAAAGTTAGATGAAGCCGGCATTCCGATTATAAAACCGCCTGGAGGGCATGCGGTTTTTGTGGACGGAAAAGCTTTTTTACCGCACATTCCACAAGAACAATTCCCCTCTCAAGCACTGTGTACCCAATTGTATATTGAAAGTGGTATCCGAGCCGTTGAAATTGGCACTTGTTTAGCAGGGAGAAATCCTCAAACAGGAAAAAACGTAATGCCCAAACTGGATTTAATGCGCTTAACCATTCCAAGACGCGTGTATTTGCGCGAACACATGGATTATATTGTAGAATCCCTCAAAAGACTGTATGCCAGGCGAGAGCAAATAAAAGGACTAAAATTCTCGTTTGAAGCAACTGGAATAAGACATTTTAAATCACGGTTTGAGGTCATAGAATGACCCCAAGTAATTAAGGCAATCGCCGTTTTTTGATTCGTTTTTTGTCAAAAGGTTTTTATAGGGGTTTTGGCAATCCCTAGTATCAAACGCCTTTTTTTGGGCGATAAAACCTATTTTGGATATTTTGACATGTTGGAAATTCGTTTTCATGGGAGAGCAGGCCAGGGTATTGTAACTGCCGCTGAATTATTAGCGGAAGCTGCTGCCATGGAAGGAAAATACAGTCAAGCATTCCCCTTTTTTGGATCGGAAAAAAGAGGACCGCCCGTAACCAGTTATTGTCGGATTGATTCCCGGCCCATTTTGATTCACGAAGAAATTGAAAAACCCGATTTGGTTATTGTAGCAGAGCCCTCTGTTTTAGCAGAGGTACAAGTAGATGCGGGCCTTAAAAAAGAAGGACAACTAATTGTTAATTCTTCTCAGCCAAAAGAAAAAATTCATTTAAACGGTCATTCTTTTTCAGTGGTAAATGGGACTGATATTGCATTAAAGTATTTTAAAAAACCCATTACCAATACTGTAATGCTAGGTGCATTGTGCAAACTAACGGGGATTGTAAAACTGGATAGCATTAAAAAAGCAATTTCCAATCGTTTTCCCGAAAAAATTGCTGCACTCAATATTAAAGCCATTCAAGAATGCTATGATGCCATTCCAAGCGGACCAAGCGGTGGCTTTTAAAGGAGATTTTTGTATGCGAATTCCTTTTTCCAAACCAGGAACAACCATATCCAATAAAACCGGTTCTTGGAAGGCTTTTCGCCCAGAAATAGATGCTAAAAAATGTGTGAAGTGTGCTATTTGCCATAACTTTTGTCCAGAAGGAATCATGGGAAACCCTACCAAGATTCCGGAAATTGATTTTGAATATTGCAAGGGATGCGCTATTTGCGAAGTGGAGTGCCCGGTAAAAGCCATTAAAATGGTTCGCGAACCGTTAAAAGAAAAGTAGTAAAGGTGAAAAAATTGGTTGTCAAAACATTGAATGGTGCAAAAGCAGTGGCAGAAGCTGTAAAAAACTGTCAGCCCGATGTGGTTGCCTGTTATCCCATTACGCCTTCTACTCATATTGCAGAAGAAATGAATCATTATTATGCGAATGGTGACACCAAAACATTTATTGCAGTAGAATCTGAGTTTTCCGCGATTAGTGCCCTAATTGGTGGTGCTGCAACCGGTGCCAGAACATTCACAGCCACCTCTTCTCAAGGATTATTGTTAATGCACGAGGCTTTGTTTAATGCTGCCGGCATGCGCTTGCCCATTGTAATGGTAGTGGCTAACCGTGCAGTTTCCGCTCCATTATCCATTTGGAATGATGAACAAGATTCCATGAGCCAGCGCGATACCGGTTGGATTCAATTATACTGTAAAAACAATCAAGAAGCCGTGGATAGTGTAATACAAGCATTTGAAATCGCGGAAACCACTTTATTGCCTGTAATGGTGTGCATTGATGGCCACTATCTTACTCATGCGGTTGGACAAGTCAATATTCCCCCTCAAAGTGAAGTACAAGATGTTTTACCTCCTTTCAAACCCAAGATTTTTTTAGACCCTGAAAATCCCTTGAGTTTAGGCGTTTATACCAATCCAAGTCATTACCAAGAATTTCGCGAAGACTTGCACAATGATTTATTACAATCCAAAGAAAAAATCATTGAAATTGGCAAAAAGTTTGGCAAGCGATTTTTACGAACCTATGGATTGTTTGAAGAATACAAGCTAAAAGACGCTGAATTTGTTTTAGTGGGATTGGGCAGTGTAATGGATAATGTAAAAGCCACGGTAAATGAATTGCGCAACGAAAACCAAAAAGTGGGCGCCTTACATTTGCGTTGTTTTAGGCCTTTTCCCTCTGAAGAACTCAAAAAAATCTTGAGTGGAAAAACAATTGGCGTTATTGAACGAGATCTTTCTTTAGGCGCGCAACCACCACTTTACACTGAAATAGTAGAGGCCTTGCAAGGCACGAACACCATTGTTTCCAGTTTTTTTGGCGGATTAGGAGGAAGGAATTTGGATCGAACAGCCATTAAAGTATTATTCCAAAAAATAAAATCCAAAAAGCCCCTTAAAGAATGGATTGCACAACAAAAAGGAGATCAAAAGTGACAAAACAATCTGATCTGAACTTGTTTGCCAGCTTTTTGCTACGCAAAAACTTGGGAAAAAAACGAGAGTTGATAATGTGAGTAAACAATCTGATTTGCACTTGTTGGCGCCAGGCCATGCCGGTTGTCCGGGTTGTGCCCCGTCTAATTTGTTATTACAAATATGTAATACCTTGGGAAAAGATATTATTGTCGTGAATGCCACGGGTTGTATGGAAATAACCACTACTCAATTCCCTCAAAGTGCGTGGCGCGTCCCCTACATTCATTCTCTATTTGAAAATGCCCCTGCTGTTGCAAGCGGTGTTTCTGCTGCCTTAAAAGCAAAAGGAAATAACCACACAACTGTCGTGTGTATTGGCGGTGATGGATCCACCTATGACATTGGTTTTGGCGCGTTATCAGGATTGTTTGAGCGAAACGATGATGTGCTTTTTATTTGTTATGATAATGAAAACTATGCGAATACCGGTGTTCAAAAAAGCAGTGCCACTCCTTTTGGCGCAGCAACAACGACCAGTCAAGTAGGATCCAAACATCATGGAAAAGAAAGAGCCCGAAAACCAATTGTAGAAATTGCAGCAGCGCATAACATTCCGTTTGCCGCCAGTGCTTCAGTTGCTTTTCAAGCAGATTTGAAAGCAAAACTCAAAAAGGGCCAAGCCATGAAAGGAGCACGTTTTATCACTGTTCACGCACCGTGTTGTTTGGGCGCTGGTTTTGATGGAAGTCTTTCCATTAAACTTGCACGGTTGGCGGTTCAAACTCGATTATGGTTTTTGTTTGAAATTGAGGGAGGCAAGCTAAAATTGAATTTTAATCCAAAAGTTGAAAAGCCTGTTCAAGAATATTTGAATGGTCAAAAACGCTTTGCTCACCTTTTACCCCCTTTGTTTGAGGAAATTCAAGCACAAGCGAATGCAAATTATGCTCGTTTGTTGGATTGGCACGAGCGAAGTGTGCCCGCCCAAAAGGAATAGGCAATTGCACCCAATAATTTTTAAAAACAAAAAAGGTTTTGTTTACTAGAATGGAGGATCTAAAAAATGTCGTATAAAATTGAACATGATAAGCCCAATTGTATTGGATGCGCGGCTTGTGTAGCGGTTGCTCCGGATTTTTGGGAAATGGAAAATGACAAAAGTCATTTGAAGGAAAGCAAGCCTATGGGAGAAGGCGAACAACGCGAGATTGAAGAAAAAGACAAGCAAGTCAATATTGATGCTGCTCAATCATGCCCTGTAAACGTAATTCACGTTAAAGATAAAGCGGGCAAAGAACTCGTTTAGTTTTACGCTTCTTTTTTTTGCTTTAATCGCCCTTTTTATCCTTTTTGAAAAACAAATAGTGCAGATTACCTATAAAAGCACGATTTTTATGGATTTTCAACAGATTGGCCAAAAATGGCGAAAAGAGTGGGCTACTCACAAGACTTTTGAGCTAAAAGAGCCCGCTAAAAACAAGTATTATTGCCTTGAAATGTTTCCCTATCCAAGCGGAAAACTACATATGGGCCATGTTCGAAACTATTCGATTGGCGATTGTATTGCGCGTTTTAAGCGCATGAATGGTTTTTCCGTGTTGTATCCTATGGGATTTGATTCTTTTGGCTTGCCAGCGGAAAACGCCGCCATTAAAGAAAAAGCCGATCCCCGGGAATGGACCAAACAAAAGATTTCTCAAATGAAAGAACAACAAAAAGAACTTGGATTCAGTTATGATTGGGCCCGAGAACTTAGTACTCACCAATCCGAATATTATAAGTGGAATCAATGGATTTTTTTACTGTTTTTAAAAAATGGTTTGGCGTACAAAAAAAAGGCTACTGTTAATTGGTGTTCGCATTGTAGTACGGTTCTGGCAAACGAACAAGTCGAGGATGGCAATTGTTGGCGCTGTGGAAACAGTGTTACCCTAAAGGAATTAGAACAATGGTTTTTCAAAATAACCAAGTATGCAGAAGAATTACTCGTGGATTTAGAAAAACTGGAAGACTGGCCTCAAAAAGTAAAAGTCATGCAAAAAAACTGGATTGGAAAAAGTCGGGGTATAACAATTGACTTTCCATTGGATAACTCCGCTAAAAAACTCGAAACTTTTACCACACGACCCGATACGGTTTATAGTGTAACGTTTCTAGTAGTGGCGCCAGAGCATCCCCTTGCATTGGAACTTATTTCGGATGAAAAATTAAAAGAAAAAGCAAAAAAATTTATTGAAGACGTAAAAAAACAATCCCTGCTCGAAAGAACCTCGCCCGAAGGAAAAGACAAACGGGGATTTTTCACGGGAAAGTATGCCATTAATCCGTTTTCCAACCAAAAAGTTCCCATTTACCTGGCTAACTTTGTGGTAATGGAGTATGGAACCGGAATTGTAATGGCGGATGCACACGATCAACGCGATTTTGAGTTTGCCCAAAAATACAATATTCCCTTGAAAATGGTTATTTCAGCGGATGGAAATCCCATTGACCTGGAAAAAGCAACCAGCGCTTTTACGAGCGATGGTATTCTATATGATTCCGGAGAATTTAGTGGAATGTCCAATCAAAAAGCATTGCCTTTGATTACGGATTGGATTGCAAAAAATGGTCTTGGCAAAAAAGCCACTAATTTTAAGATTCGAGACTGGTTGGTTTCAAGACAACGCTTTTGGGGGACTCCTATTCCCATTATTTATTGTGATAAGTGTGGTGTAGTACCGGTTCCCGAAAAAGACTTGCCCGTACTACTCCCTGAAAAAGCACAATTTTCTGGAGTGGGAAATCCATTGGAAAGCGTAAAAGAGTTTGTAAATGCCCTTTGTCCCATTTGTAAGAACCCTGCAAAGCGAGAAACCGATACCATGGATACGTTTGTTGATTCTAGCTGGTATTTTTTACGCTATTGTTCTCCAAACGAAAAAAACAAGCCATTTGATAAAACAAAAACCAATGCATTAATGCCAGTCGACCAGTATATTGGGGGTATTGAACACGCTATTTTGCATTTGTTATACGCTCGTTTTTTTACCAAAGCATTGCGAGACCTAAAATTATTGAATTTTGATGAACCATTCAAACGATTGTTGGCCCAAGGAATGGTATTAAAGGGAGGCACTAAAATGAGCAAGAGTGCGGGAAACATTGTGAGCCCAGAAGAAATTGCCCAAAAATTTGGAGCAGATACCGCACGCGTTTTTATTCTTTCAACGGCTTTACCTCAAAAAGAACTTGAATGGAGTGATACTGGGGTTGAAGCTACTTATCGGTTTTTGAACAAAGTATCACACTTATTTGAAGGAAAGAATTTTTCTTTTGCTAAAATAGACGAAAAAAAATTGAATTCTAGTGATCGCTTGGTTTTAAGCAAAACCAATCGAACCATTCAAGAGGTAACTCAACAAATTGAATGCTTTGAATTAAACTTTGCTATTACTAAGATTATGCACTTGGTAAACCACTTGCAAGGATATGAAAATCCAAACAAGGAAGTACTGGGGTTTTCCCTAAAAACCGTTGCCTTGGTATTGAATCCTTTTGCCCCTTTTTTGAGTGAAGAATTATGGCAAATGCTTGGCCAAAAGGAATTTTGTTCCATGCAAAAATGGCCAGTCTACCAGCAAAAATTCATTGATCCAAAAATCGAACAAGCTGATGAACTCGTTCAAAAGGTGAGAGAAGATATTTTAAAGATAAGAGAACTTGCCAAAATAAAACAACCCAAAAAAATAACAATTTTGGTAGCCCCCCAATGGAAATGGGATGCTATAGAACAATTAAAGAAAAAGAAAATCGAAAAACCAGATTTTGGAATCATTATGAAAGCATTAATCGCGGATAGCAAGATTCGAAAGTTTGGAAAAGAAATTCCTGTTTTTGCAAAGCAAATCGTTGGAAAAATGATGGACTACCAAAAAGCAGCTAAACTCGATGAACTAAGTGTTTTGAAAGAGTTTGCTCCAAAATACCAAAAAGAATTTGGGGCTTCTATTGAAATAAAAGATGCCATAACAGAACAAAAAGCACTTCAAAAAGCCAAAAGCGCCATTCCCCTTCGACCCGCTATTTTACTTGAATAAATCTACTTTTTAACCGTATAATAGAATTCCCAGTACAATTAGAATATCCACAATAATCCAGATTACATACAATATAATAATGGGTTTTGATTTGTGCATGATTCCATAAATCACCCAAAAAATAGCAGAAATCGTGTAAGTCATCCAAGTTATGAGTGACAAACTACTAGCATTTTGTTCCAGCCAAATAGTTAATAATTGTGGGATTGTTAGAATGGGTGCGATAATTCCAACTGCAATGACAATCTTGTCCATTCGGTTTTTCCACTTTTCAGGATGGGGGTATGGCTCTAGATTTTCATGTACGCGTTTTCGCTTGTGCAAATGATGCAAACCGCTTTGAGGCATAGTATAAACACTACTAGAAACTGGTGTTTTTATTGTTTTAATAGCTTTTCTTTTGAAGAACAAGAGTTATGAGAAAAGCTTTATATAAGGAATTATTCTACTTAGACAATGGAGGTAGGCACTTTTGACGGCTATAATTAAACGATCCGGTAAACGACAAAAGTTTAGCAAAGCCAAAATAAAACGAGCGATTGAAAAAGCAGCTCAAAAAGGAAAAGTTTCCAAAAAAGAACGCTTGAAAATAGCCCGCGAAATCTCCGAGGGCATTAGCAAGGCCTTTCGAAGAACAAGATCTGTTCGAGCCAGTGAAGTACGTAGAAGAATACTTCAAAGATTGGAAACCAAATCCAAGGCATCGGTTCGAGCATGGCAACAATACGACCGTAAAAGAAGAAACAAAAAAAGACGCTAATTCTTTCCCCATTTTTTTTGGTTTTTTTGCTAAAAAAACCATTCTAATAGTTCTAAATCGGAATAAATAATGGAATACTCAAAAGAAAAGATTAAATGTCCGATTGCAGTTAAAAGTGAGTATGGCTCGTAAAAGACCTGCTTTCACTCACCCGTATCGAAACATTAAGGATGCTAGCGGCAGGAGAAAGAAAATTGTGCGCAAACCAGTCGAATCAAGAGATGCAGTCAAAGCAAAAGAAATCGCTAAGCGCATGAATCATTTTCGTGAACGAACAATAAGACGCACGAGTAAACGTGGCAGAAAATACTGCGCTGCGGTGCGCATTAAATCCAGTACCTTACAATTTCAATTGGGCTGGATTTTGTTGCAAATTCCCAAGATAAGAATCAGGATTGATGATCTTAGTGTTTCTGAAGCCGCACCAATGATAGAACAACGCATAATATTGCGAGCTCAATTAGGCCGAATGCTCTTAGATAAAATAGCGATTTCGCGCGTCCTACAAGAACGCGGCGTAAAACCCCCTGATCAAGCCATGATTAAAAGAATTCAATCAAAAAAAGAAATGACAGAATGGACTTAATGATTTTGAATGGTTGAAAAAATGAGTCTATTAAATACAATTGGAAACACTCCGTTGGTGAAAGTGAATGGCGTGTGGGTAAAACTAGAATACTCGAATCCGTCTGGTTCTATCAAAGACCGCATGGCACGCTATATTATTGAAAAAGCAGAAAAAACTGGAAAACTCAAAAAAGGGTATCACGTAGTAGAAGCCACTACTGGAAACACAGGAATTTCTTTTGCCATGGTTTGCGCTCTCAAAGGATATAAATGTGTTATTGTAATGCCCAAGGGAATGAGTCATGAAAGAAAACAAATCATGCAAGCATTCGGGGCAAGAGTAATTGAAACCCACGAAAACTGTGTGAAATGCGCGGTTCAAAAAACGCTTTCATTCAAAAAAAAGGCTTTTTTACCCAGACAATTTGAAAATCCTTGGAATCCAATAGAACATGAAAAACACTTGGGAACAGAAATCCTGCAAGGAGTAAAAAAAATTGATGCTTTTATAGCGGGAGTGGGAACCGGTGGAACACTAGTTGGAGTGGGAAAGGCCATTCGCAAAAAATTTCCCTCGGCTCAACTAATTGCAGTAGAACCAAGCGAATGCCCGTTGCTTAGTGAAAACAAGTATGCCAAACATGTCTTGCATGGCTTGCACAAAGGATTCACCTGTAAAAAACATGGGATAGAAGGTATTGGAGACGGTTTTATTCCCAAAATCATAGAACAAAATCGGGATTTGATTGATGATGTAATCACCATTAAAACCAAAGACGCGATTCGCGTTTGTAATTTCCTAGCGAAAAAGGGTTTTTTAGTAGGGCCAAGCTCGGGAGCCAACTTTTTAGGGGCCTTAAAACTAAAGAAAAAGTTTTCAAATGTAGTAACACTTTTTCCGGATCGAGGTTCGCGTTATTTAAGCGAAAAAATCTTTGACTAGTTAAGCTGTTTCCGGAACTAATTCAATTTGGTTTAATTCACTCAAATCGAATAAGTCATTTAACAGGATTTTGGTATTTGAAATCGTGTATAAAACGTTTCCAATGTATAAGGAACGTTTTACTTGGTTGTCGCTTTGATAATAATAACCCGATTTTAGAATGTCTTCTCCGGTTTCATCGTGAGTGATTCTTCCTTTTAATTCAAAACCGTTTGCTAAGGAAAGATTGTATACATACGCGCCTTGGAAGGTAAATTCGCCATATTGGGGCCAATTGCCTTGTTCAACATCAGATTCTTTTATTTCTTCTGGAATCTCTGCTAAGGTAATGGGCAATATTAATAATTCTTTTTCTCTGTCAAATAAGAAAGCTTTGTGGTCTTGCAAGGCAATAGAATCTGTTCCTCGATCACCAATGATAATTTGGTGCATTTCTTTCGGGTTTTCCACATCAGAAACATCAAACACCGCGAGTTTTACCCCTTGATACCATGCAAAATCGCCCTCTGCTGCTTCAATGGTGTGCTTACCCACACCAATAATATGGGTTTCATCAAATGGATGCAAATAATCACTGTATCCCGGAATCTTTAGCTTGCCCAAAACACGCGGATTGGAATGGTCACTCAAATCAATCACAAACAATGGATCTATTTTTTTAAACGTAACCAAATACCCTTTTTTTCCCATGAACCGTGCGGAATAAATCTGTTCACCGGGTGCTAGGTCTTCCAACGAACCAGTTCGCTCTA
>JAHJAQ010000086.1 GCA_018813975.1 Microcaldota archaeon | reverse complement strand
TAAAGTAAAAGAATTTTTTACAATCCACCCCCAGGACTCGTACTTTTTTTCTCCTGGTTTGGTGTTTGGAATCAGGAAACACGACGCGGATATCTTGAATTGTCAAGGATACAATAATTTTTTCACTTTGTTAACGATTATTGGAAAACGCTCTAATCAAAAACTCGTTCTGACACTGCATAATTCTGGTTCGTCCTCAAAACTGAGAAAAATGTTTTTACCGTTTTTTGATGCGCTTATCCGCTTTTTCGGCAAAAAAATTGATTTAGTGATTTGTACTAGCCAGGCTGAATTCAAAGAATTTTACGGTCGGCTCAATATTCCAAAAGAAAAGTTCTGCATTGTAAAACGTGGCATGGATGTTGAATTAATAAAAAGCATTTCAGTTAAGAAAAAAAAACTGCTCATTGTTTCCGTGGCAAGATTGGTGGAGGATAAGGGCATGTATCAACTGATACGTGGTTTTTCGGTTTTATCAAAAAAATTTCCTGATGCATCGCTTCGGATTATTGGAGATGGACCGGAAATGAACCGGCTTAAACAAGAGGTCTCGAACCAAGGGATTGAACAAAAAGTGGATTTTTTTGGCATGATTCCCCTTTGGCAGCGTGAAAAATACCTTCGTGCATTAAAAGAAGCCGAGGTGGTTGTTTCGTTGGGAAGCCCTTATACGGATTCTTTAATGGTGCTGGAAGGAATCGCTGCTGGAATGAAAGTAGTAGTGCCGACTCGTGGTGTACTGGGTGGATATGTGACTGCAGGACAAGCCATTGGCGTAAAAGACATCAATAATCCCTTGGAAGTTGCAGAAAAGTTGGAATTTGCATTAAAAAACCAGGTTAAAAAGAACGATCCCAATTTTGTTCTTTCTTGGGGGCAATTTACAGAACAAATGGTTCGCATTTATAAAAAATTGTTAGAAGACCGCCCTTCCAAAACACCGGTCGACAGTAAAAAAAGTGTGTAACCGAATCAGAGCAGTTTTTTGTACCATGCAATTGTTTTTTCCAGTCCTTGAACAATCGAATGCGTTGGTTTCCATTGTAAGGCTTGGAACAAAGCGTCGTGTTTAATGCAGTGGTCGGAGAGTGGCTGTAATGAAACAGGGCGGTTTTGAACCAACTGTTCAATCGCCAAGGCGATATCAGAACCCAAAAAACTGTTTCCATAAGACACATTAAATACTCTCCCAGAAACCGTATCTATGTTTTCGGCCAGGGAAAGATAGGCATTTATCGCGTCTTCAATGAACAAAAAATCGCGCTCTAATCCCTGTGTATTTTGGATCTGTTGCTTGCGAAGAGCAGCCCTGATATTACGGGGCACTAAACGAACGGTTTCATTGGAATCAATAGGGCCATACAAATTGGTGGCGCGTCCAATGACCATGGGAAATTTTTTGGTATTGGCCAGAAAAAGGGCAATTTCTTCCATTTTTGCTTTTGAAAATCCATAGGTATCATTCGGCAATACCGGTGAATTTTCATCCACAATGGGTTGATTGCCGTATACTGATACCGTGGAAGCCAAAAAGGTTTTTACCGCTTCGTTAGCGCACGCTCTCAATACATTCAACGAACCCCCAATATTAACCAATAACGCGTGTGCAGGATCTGACTGGGCAATGCTTGGAATTGGAACCGCAGCCAAATGAAAACAATAGTCTGGTTTTGTCAATTCAAATACTTTCTTGACTTCGGAAGGAATTGTAATGTCGGTTTTAATCAATTCAACTTGTTTTTCTATCTTGTGAAAACACAGGTTGGTTCGGTCTGCTGAATGAACTGTTCCAACAATTCGAGCACCTTTTTCCAATAAGGCCTTGGAAAGCCAGCCTCCCAAAAATCCTGTAATGCCCGTTATGAGCACGGTTTTTTCTTTCCAATCCATCGAAAAAAACTCGCGGTTTCAAAGTAATATTTTCTGTATACGTTCGGTTCTTTTCTTTTTAAATGGGTTTGTTTTTGAAAGTATTGCCTCAATATTGTTTTGACACGTAAATTGATTTAATCAAATAGTGAAATAAACTTTTTTCTTTGCCATTTAAAATCAAAGATGTTTTCTGCTTTTTTCCGGTTCTTTTTTCGGTATTCGCTATACTCTTTTTTTTCAATTATTTCCTTTAAGGCTTGGTTGAAGTCTTGCCAGTTGCTGAATCTTTGTCCCGGTTCATGGTCAAAAAAGAATTTGCTAATTTCACTATTGTCTGGTGCTTTGCAGAACAGGTACAATCCCCCGCTCATATAGTCAAGGATTTTTACCGGCAGACTGGTTTTCAGGTGATCGGGCCAGGGGCAAATTCCAATGTCGCTTATGGAATAATATTTCCCGATTTCGGTGTAGGGAATGTTTTGCATGAGCAAGTGGGCAGCGTTCTGTAACAGCTCTGAAATTTTTGTTATTTGGTTTTGGTCCTCTTGGTTTCCGTCAGATGCAATAACAAAGATTGAGTAAACCTCTGGCTTTTCAATGATTTCAATGTTATTTTTGACATATTCAATAAGGTTTTCGTCACCGACTGTACCGGTGTAAATAAGTATGGTTTGTTGTGGTTTTATTCCGGCTTTTTTCCTTTCTTTCTCTCTTTGTGATTCTTTCGGATTTATTGTCTCTGATCGCGTCCCGTTTGGTAAGAGTGTAAGGTTTTCTTTTTTAACGCGATATCTGGTTTCTGCTTCTTTTTTGTCGCTTTCGGTTAAAAAAAGAAGATGGTCTGCGATCTCAAACTGTTTTTTTCTTCTAGTTTGATAAACCTGGTTTTTTATAAACTCGACTAATCCTTTTGTTTTTTTTTTGTTCATATCCTCTTTGGTGTCAAGCATTATTTTTGTGGTTTTTCGCAATTCCGTGGCGATTTTAAATGTTCCGTTTCCAATAGGGCCAACTATAATAGCCCAATCTGGTTTTTCTTTTTTTGTTTTCTTTATTATTTCATATTGGCTTTCGAAACGTTCCACGCCAGTAGCTTCTAGCAAGTTCTTTCTCTTATACGAATAAACAAATGGGCTGTGCCCGCTTTCTTTTAAGGTTTGTGTCATCCAGTTAACGCGGTTACTGCATGCGCCCAGTTCTGGTTCTGCATAAGGGCTAATAATTATTATCTTCATTTTGTTGCCACCGCCACAAATCCGGTTTTTAAGTTTCCAAGACGAATTTTTGAAAAAAAACCATTTAAAAAATTCAAAAAACTTATTTTCGCGGTAATTAACCCAAAAACGCCTGTAGAGAGTGAGCCAAATCCCGTTATTTCTATTTGGTTGAAATCTTTGAAGAGTTCTTTTAGTCCGTCGTGACTAAATCTCCAATAATCTAAACAATCTTTTTCTCCATGGTATTGGAGTATAAATGGTGTTGAAACAATTATTTTGCCGCCTTTTTTGAGAATTCTTCGCAGTTCTTCTACCGCTTTTTTGGGGTCGTAACAATGCTCCAAAACTTCTGTTGCTATTATTGCGTCAAAATACCCTGTTTTAACTGGAATCTTGTGTATATCGCAGCAAATGTCAGGTTTGTTTTTTTTGTTTATATCCAAACAGACGTACTTTGAGCACTTTATTTGGTTGGCGTATCGTCGTTCTTTTCCACCCGCGTCTAAAACTATTCCGCCTTGGATTTCTTTAATGGCTTGTGAAAGTTTTTCATCCAATAATATTCTATGAATTGACTTGGCCGACTTCATGTTGATTTTCCTTAAGCTGTTTTCTACCCATATTTTTATTTAAATTGGGGGATATCAGCTTAAATTCTTCGCTGTCTTGCTTACTATTATTGTGCTTGTTCAATTTAGAGCTACTCCCAGCAGGATCTTTTACATGAAAAAACAGGAAAGAGCGTCTAATACTCCTCATTCTAGGAAATCGCAGCAGGGTTTATCCAAAAGGCGTTTTGGTGCTCCGTGCCCGATTGCCAATCTTGCGCAACGAAAACAAGTACGCGAAGGTCGCGTGTTTGGCAAGTGGCTTCGCTTGGAATTACGCCGTTCGTCCTCTCCTCCGCTCGCGTTTCCAAAAGAGATCGCCAAAGAAGTGCAAGACCAAATAAAAAAAAATCGAGTGACACACCCCCACTTAACACCAGGAAAACTATGGCGACCAGTTGGACTTCACATTGACAAGAAAACCAATTCTTTGGTGGTTGATTTGGCTACCGCTGATTTTCTGACAGCCTTGGCAGCCCAACAGGTTCCAAGTGCAAAAAGAATGCTTCCACTCCTTGCCCAAAAGCATGCCCAGTTTTCAACGCTTCCCTATGTTATTGCCGCGGGCGTACTGGTTGAAATTACAGATTCAAATAACAGGGTTACTCACCTTGCCATGGTGCGACGGCGAAAAGAATTGCCTGTTCTGCCTGATTTTATTGATTTTGCTGCGGGAATGGTTCGAGCAGATTCAACACCCGTCCAAACCGCATTTGAAAGAATGAAAAAAGAAATGGGAATTGGAGAAAAAGAAGTGTCTTTTTTGGGGCCTGGCTTGAAACCGGCTCGTGATCCGAAAAATCCCCTTGTTTTTATAGTCCAATCAGGCGAAGCCTTTGGAGCCATCAATCTCATTTATCTTGCGCGTTCTAGTGTTCCCCTGAAAGAGTTGCGCCGAAGGGCCAAGGCCTTGGGCGAAGAACTTGTTTTTATTCCAAGAACAAGAAAAGAAATCCACAGGATTATTGGAACGAAAAAAACCGTTTTTCCTGACGTGCTCAAGCGTTATTCCGCAGAACTGAAAAAAAGTTAGAACTGGTAAAAAAGAATTGCTGTTTGGGAATTTTTTTTCTGTACCCAATCCTTTAAAAAAAGCGGTTAGACTATTAATATAGTTCTATACTGGAAACAAGCTATACGTGCTTGGCGGTGGGGCCTTGGATTTCAAAGAACGGTTGAAAAGAGTGGATTGGAAAACAGTTGCAATTCTCGCACTGATTTTTGTACTCGCTTTTGGTATTCGTGGTTATTTGTTGCGCTATGATCTAATGTTCGAGTTTGATACCTACTGGCATACGCGCATGACCGGAGAAATTATTCAACACGGCGTTCCTCCCACCATTGACCCGCTGGCCTATTACCAGTTGGAAGGCGGTTCGGTAATTCCGTTGAGCACCCAATGGTTTTGGTATATCTCCGCTTTTTTTTACTACATTGCCGCGCTGTTTTCAACCGCAAGCCTTGCGTACAACAAAGAACTCTTAATTCAGGTGGTAAAATTTTTGCCTGCAATTTATGGCGCGATTACAGCACTGGGCCTGTATTTTTTGGGAAAAGAAGCCTATGGAAAAAACGCGGGCTATTTAATGGCTTTTTTTGGCGCGGTATCCGCCTCATTTATTTATCGTAGCATGGCAGGCTTTTTTGAAGCAGGAACACTTGGGTATGTGTTTATGGTGTTTGGATTTTATTTTGTGTTGCGCGCGGTAAAGCGAATGCAAAACACCAAAGAAATGGCGATTAATGGAGTTATTGCCGGCATCTTGTTGGGAGCGTTAGCCAATATTTATGCGTTGTTTCTGATTGTACCGATTGTTCTGGTCTTTTATCTTATTTTTACGAGCCTGTCTTTTTTGAGCAAAAACCAGTTTAAAGAAGCCATTCGATTTGCCCAGTTACTGGTGGGTATTTTGGTTGTTTTTGTGTTAATGACATTTACCGGGCCAAATCAACAATGGATAAACGATATGATAGGCCTGGTTTTGCAAGCGGTTGGTAAAGTCGGTTTTATTGTTCCGGTTGCTCTTATTGCAGGCATTGGACTGGTAGCGGCAATATTGTTTTTTGTGATTCAAAAAAATCGAAAAACCACTGAAACGGTTTTGGTTCAAAAAGAAAAACAAAATTCCCTTGCATGGGTCAAACTGATTGTATTGTACTTGTTGCTGGTTGGACTGGTTATTTTAATGGTCACACCAAAAGTGGTTCCGGGAACTATTCATTCGCTGGTTGGAGAAGAAAGTCCAGGCCATTTGTATTTTTTCCACAAGTTCAGTATTCTGCTTATTTTCCCGATATTGGCTTTGGCTTTGGCACCCTTAATTGACTTTAAAAAACGGAATGTGGATGCCGCGAGCATGCTGTTATTCCCGTTTATTTTAATTTCGTGGTATATGGCATGGGATCGATTGCACTATAGTTATAATCTGGGCGTGCCCTTGGCGATTGCGGTTGGGTATGTGTTGTATTATACAATTCGCTATTTGAGAACCCGCGCCAAAAGCGAGCGGGTAGTGGTTGGATTTTTTATTGGCTTTATAGTGTTTGCAGGTGTTGCTTCTGCTACTTTGTTCACACAAAACAATACTCCTACAATAGAACTGGATACTGGTTGGAAAGAAGGATTGCTATGGCTCAAAGACAATGCAATACCAGATGCCAAAGTATTTAACTGGTGGGATGAAGGCCACTGGATTACATTTATCGCGGAAGTAAAAGCCATTACCGATAACCGAAACAATGATGCCGAAGCCAATGCGAATGTGGGAAAATTTGTGTTGACAGAGGACTTGAGCGAAGCCATTGCCATTTTGAAAAAATACGATTCCGATTACCTCTTGCTGGGCGCGGACTTGTTTTCCAAGCGTAATTCTATGGTTTTGTACGGCTATTATTCGCACAGTACCACTGGAATCGATTCATCCGATCCCCGCTTGGACTTCGTTCAAAGCATTCAGGTTCCTTGTTTTGAAACAACCGATAACGGACAAGACGCTTTTCACTGTAGTGGTGCCGTAATTCCAAAAGATCAGTTTTCGGCAATTCCCACGCAATGGACCAGCCAACCCAGCGGACTGGAAAACGAACGAAACCCGATTTTTTATTATCGGACAACTGACAATGGACGCCTTTACAAACTGTCCTTGAAACAAAATAACACCATTTTTGCCAAAATCTGGTTTAAAGAGCCCAGTGTTTCCACTTACTTTGAAGAAGTGTTTCCCGCGGACAATCTGGAATACAGAAACAAAGAACTAAAAATCTTTAAAATTAAAAAAGAAGAATTTCCCACTCAATAAAAGGGGCTTTGTATGAAATCCATCTATATTGCTATTTTTATTCTAGCTTGGCTCGGAATCAGCTGGGGCTTGTCTTTTCTATTGAACTTGGAAGGATGGATTGGAATACTGCTTTTTTTGATTGGAAGTAGCGCAATTTTTTCTTATCAAATACTCCCGTTTATTATTAGTCGGATGCACAGTCAGAATTTTTTGGCACCAGACATGAACAAAAAAGAAAAGCCAAAAGTTGCACAGTTTGGCGGTATTGCCATTTTTTTTGCGTTTTCTTTAGGTATTACTTTTGCAATTTTTTTTCATTCGTTTTTGCCGATTGCTACTTTTAAATTTGAGTTGTCTCTTTTGTTTGCGGGCTTCACCACAATACTGCTCGTGGCTTTTTTAGGCGTTTTTGATGATCTGATTGGCTGGACCAATGGCATTCGTCAATATCAGCATGCACTGGTGCCGGTATTTGCGGCCTTGCCGCTCATGGCAATACAAGCCGGAACAACCACGATGGCCTTGCCGATTATTGGCCAAGTGGATTTTGGTATTTTTTATGCACTCATTTTGATTCCCATTGGTGTTACCGGCGCGGCCAATGCATTGAATATGCTGGCTGGATTAAACGGATTGGAAGCAGGATTGGGCATTATTCTAACAAGCACCCTGCTGTTGTTGAGTGTGCTTGAAAACCAGATAGAATCCGCGATTATTATGGCTGCCTTGCTCGGCGCGCTCATTGGTTTCCTAAAATACAATTGGTTTCCAGCCAAAATTTTTCCCGGAGATGCTACCACACTAATGGTGGGTGCTTCGATTGCAGTAGCCTCTATTATTGGAAATTTTGAAAGACTTGGCATACTCTTATTGTTCTTGTTTTTTATTGAACTCATTTTAAAAAGCCGCACCAAATTTCAGGTCCAGTCTTTTGGAATTCCCCAAAAAGGGGGCTGGTTAAAAGCCCCTCCCAAAATCGGTTCTTTAACCCATGTAATAATGCGAAGAGGCCAGTTTTCTGAAAAACAAGTGGTATTGATTATTCTTGGACTTCAAATAATTATTAGTGCAATCGTTTTGGGATATTGGTACTTGAATTCTATTGAGTTTTTTAGGATTCTATCCCCCTGGGTGATTTTATAAAACCCATTAAAATTTGTCTAGCGTGCTCGGCCGGTGGCCATTTGGCAGAACTACAACAATTAGCCCCGTTTTACAAAAAATTCGAGCATTTTTTTGTCACGTTCAAGCGACCTGATTCAGAAGCACTGGCTAAAACCAAAACCGTTTTTTTTGTGGAACGACCGGCTCGCAATCCCCTTAAAACCCTAAAGTGTTTGGTCCAATCATTTCGCATTTTGAGACGCGAAAAACCCCATCTTATACTCTCAACAGGAGCCGATGCAGCCATTCCAATACTGGTACTGGCCAAACTATTCGGAAAAAAGATAATTTTCGTGGAAAGCTTTTGCCGGACTATATCTCCTTCCTGGAGCGGCCGCATTGCATACCGCTTAGCGGACTTGTTTATTTACCAGTGGAAAGAACTAGAACGTTTTTTTCCAAAAGGAAAATTCGGGGGCTCTGTTTTTTGACTGCCAAACCATTTGTTTTTGTCAGCGTGGGAACCGATCCGCAACCATTTGACAGGCTATTGCGCGAAATAGATCGCTTGATTGAAGTAGGGATTATCAAAGAGCTTGTGTTTGGCCAAACAGGCTATTCTGTTTACCAAATGCAGCGAGCACAATCCGTTCCATTTTTGGATCCGATTGATTTCCAAGAAAAAATCAGGCAGGCCGAGTGGCTGATATTGCATGGCGGTGCAGGCGGAATCGGATTGGCCATGCAATACCACAAAAAATGCATTGTAGTCCCGCGATTGGCTCGTTTTGGCGAACACGCCAATGACCACCAGTTGGAACTTGTTCAAGCATTGGAAAAAGGGGGTTTTATTCTAGCGAGCTATAACATAAACGAAATCGAAAAGCAGATTCAAAAGCTGCCAAACTGGAAACCAGCTGGTTTCTCAAGCGCAAAAACCGTTTTGGTCATTCTGGACGAATTTGTCCAAAAGAACAATTTTAAAGAATTAAAAGAATTTTAAAAAAAGGATTGAAGCCAATGGACCGCAAATCGTTTGTACTGGAAAACCTGAATGGAAGGATTCTTGACGTTGGTTTTGTGGCGTGCAGTCTGCATGAATCCGTTAAAAAAAAATTCAGTGAAAAAAATCTTTTTGGTGTTGATACCAAACCCGTTCCAAAAAAACCGAATTATAAGCGGGCGTCGGCCGAGCAATTACCCTTTGATACTGCCTTTTTTGATTCTATTTTAGCTGGAGAACTGATAGAGCACTTGCACAAACCAGAAAAGTTTGTACAAGAAGCCAATCGCGTGTTAAAAAAAAAAGGAATTTTGATTATTACCACGCCCAATCGCCAGAGCCTTATCAATCGTTTGACGCACGCTTACCATGCACCACTCCATTTTTCGTTGTATTCAATTCCCGAATTGATTGGATTGGTGAAAAGAAATGGTTTTGTCGTTGAAAAACTGTTTTGTCTTCCCTATACCCCAGAAAGCAGTCCGGGATCTCGTTACAAATGGTTTTATACTATTCGAAAAGTTATTCACCCATTTTTGCCTGTTCGGCTCCAAGAAGAAATTATTTTAAAAGTGCGAAAAGAAAAGGTGATTGCTTGAAAGCCAGTGTGATTATTCCCGCATTCAATGCCCAAAAAACGATTCAAAAGTGCCTGGAATCGCTTCAACAACAAAATCTTCCAAGGAAAGACTATGAAATTTTAGTGGTGGATGATGGTAGCACGGACCAGACCGCTCGTATTGTCTCCCAATTTGAAGGAGTTCTTTTGTTACGCCAAAAAAACAAAGGGCCTGCCGTGGCACGTAACCAAGGAGCCAATCATGCGCGCGGAGACCTTTTGGTTTTTTTAGATGCGGATTGCGTTCCAAAAAAAAACTGGCTTGAAAAAATGCTAGAACCGTTTGAAGATTCACAAGTGGCGGGCGTGCAAGGACGATACGAAAATTCATTGGATTCTTGGGTAGCGCGTTTCATACAATTTGAAATTGAGGAACGCTACGAACGCTTAAAAAAAGGCATGGCGACACACAAAAAAATCGATTTTGTTTCTACGTATTCGGCCGCGTACTGCAAAACGGTCTTTTTGGAACAAGGGGGATTTGACGAATGGTACCGCACGGCTTCTGGCGAGGACACGGACCTGAGTTTTTCGCTAGCTGAAAAAGGATATCGCCTTGTGTTTGCCCCTGCCGCCGTGGTGCAACATTTTCACCCGACCAGCCTGGTAAAATACTTTAAAACCAAATTTTATCGCGCCTATTGGCGCGTTCGACTGTACAAGCAGCACCCAGAAAAGGTGAAAAAAGATTCGTACACCAATCCTTGGATAAAAATTCAGATGGCTGCCATAACTTTTTCCCTTGCCTCTCTTGTTATATATATAATCGGAAAATTTTTTGGGTGGGGGGTCTTTTCGTTTTATTGGTTGTTCTTTTTTGTGTACTGGCTAATTATTACTGTCTTGGTGCAATTATTTCTTTCCATTCCGACTGCTTTTTTTATTTTTAAAAAAGACTGGAAGCTGGGAATAGCGGCTCCTTTCATTTTCAGCGCAAATGCATTCCTTTTTATCATAGGATACTTTTTTGGATTGCTTAAATTAGGGGGCCAAAAATGAAAGTCCTTCACGTTACAAACCAGTTTTGGCCCAGTATAGGGGGAATTGAAAAAATTGTTTTGGATTTGTGTAAAGAATCCAGAAAAATAGGAATTGAAACCGCTGTGCTGTGCCTCAATCACCTTAACAAGTCCGGAACAACTCTTTCGGCATCGGAAAAATTTGAAGGAATTCCAATAATCAGAATTCCCTTTCTAAACCTCCACTTTTACAAGCCGGCTATTATTCCACTCTCAAAAATCAAAAAGTATGATATTGTTCACGTGCACGGTGTAAGTGCGCTGAGCGATTTTATTCTGACTACTAAATGGATTCACAAAAAACCGGTTGTACTGAGTACGCACGGCGGAATTTTCCACACACCCACGATTCCCGCCCTAAAGAAAGCCTATTTTTTTGGTCTTCAAAAACTGTTACTTCGTGAAGCGAATCAGATAGTGGCAGTTAGCTCGATCGATTCAGAACTATTCAAAAAAATCTCAAAAAAAGTGAGTATAATTGAAAATGGCGTGGACCTTAAGCGTCTTGAGGCGGTCGCAAAGAAACCCAGAAAAAAAAAACATTTTTTTGTTTGTTGGGCGGATTTCACGCAACAAGCGAATCAATGAACTTTTAAACGTGTTTGCGATTTTGAAGGAGCGCGGTATTGATTTTGAATTGCGTATTGTGGGCGGGGATTGGGAAAAAATATTGCCTGAACTCCAAACGCTAGCCCAATCGCTTGGAATCCAAAAAAAAGTCTTTTTTTTGGGAGAAATCTCGGACAAAAAGCTTATTGAAGAATATGGCCGCGCTCGTTTTTTTGTTTCTGCTTCTCGTTACGAAGCTTTTGGAATCTCAACAGTCGAGGCAATGGCTGCTGGTTGTGTTCCAATTGTAAGTGATATTCCTTCTTTTCGCGATTTTATTGCGAACACGAATGCTGGTTTTCTGGTGGATTTTACCCAGCATTCCCAAACCGCGGACATAATTGAAAAGACACTAAAAACGGACTGCAGGCCCCTCATGAAAAATGCCCGACTAAGAGCCCGTGACTTTTCCTGGGAAGCCCGTATAGCCTCCTGGAAATCACTATACCAGCGCGTTCTGCGCAAATAGTAAAAAGCCTTGAATAAAATGGTTTTTCTACCACTGCTCAAAATGAATTTGTTTCTCGGAAAAACCCATTCCTTGCAAGGTCTTACTAATATCCGGAACAGCTTTTGGGGGGCCGCACAAAAAAAATTGAATGTTCTTTTTTTTATTAAAAGAATGGTCTTTTAGCAGTTCTTGGACGTGCCCTTGTTTTCCTTCAAGAGAAAGCTCGCGGCTAGTTATGTAGAAGAACTGAAAGTTGGGGTGTTTTTGTTTTAGTTGTTCTAATTCTTCTTGAAACAAAAAAAGATTTTTTTCCTTAAACCCAAAAAACAAAGTCATTGGCTTTTTCTCACCGCTATCTAATTTTGAACGAATCATGGCCATTAAGGGTGCAAGACCTGTTCCGCTTCCCACCAAAACCAGTTCATCATACGGTTCTTTTATTTCAAATACCCCAAAAGCACCCCTCAATAACAAGTAATCATTCTTTTTGCATTTATTGGCAACAAAATAGGTAATGCCGGTTGGTTCGCCAGCTGCAATAACCAATTCGATTTTTCCTTTTTGATGGTTGCTGGAAGCAATACTCATGCTGCCCCAACGCAATTGTTTGGGATCATGCTTGTTTTTTACCTTATTGTGAGCAATCATTACATATTGGCCCGGTTTAAACGAAAAATCGTTTGGGCATTCTAATTCAATAACGCGATCTATAATTTTTCCTTCGTCTTCGAAGTCTTTAATCGATAAAATTTTGGCCTTCCATTCCATGATTTCACTTTTTTTTGGTTTTTTTGAGTTCTGGAACATGACAAAAATCGCATTTTTGGTGTACGCGTTTTTTGGCAATTTCTAGTGCGGCTTTTCGAGGGGAAATAGCGTTTTTTTTGCTTTCCAATAATACTTTTTGTGTGTTTCGAGTGATTTTGTTTTGAATCATTTTGAAAACTTGTTTTTCAGTGCCCCCAATAAATTCCACGTAACTTGAAATAACCCCTCCAGCGTTTGCCACAAAATCCGGCACCACTAAAATCTTTTTTTGGTGTAAGAACTCCTCCAACTGTGGTTTCATAGGAATATTGCTTCCTTCTACAATTAGCTTGGCTTTAATAGTATCAATATCTTTTGCTTTTACCAAATCCGGAATCGCTGCTGTAACCAAAATATCGACTGGCAGGTTTACAATTCCTTGGGTGGGAAGTATTTGGGATCCTTCCCCATAATTGATTACGGTTCGCGTTTCTTTTTTAATGCGCAAGAGCCTTTCAAAAGACAATCCTTTTGGATTGTAAATCGTTCCTTTGGAATCGGATGTTGCCACAATTCGAGCGCCAAATTCTTCCAAAAACTTTACGGCAAAGTGCCCTACGTTTCCAAATCCTTCTACGCCAATTGTTGCTTTTTTCAAATCCAAGTTGATGTGATTGGCTGCTACTTTGGTAGCGTGAAAAACACCGAAACCGGTTGAACCCAATTCGTGTGGCAAGCCACCCATCTCTAATGGTTTTCCCGTGGCACTTAACAAGCTTCCATTGGCTTTAGCATAAATCGCCATGTCGTGTTCTGCCATATTAATATCGGGTGCGGCAATGTATTCATCGGGTGATACGGCACGTAATGCTTTGGCAAAAGCCTTCACGATTTCGGTTTTTTGTTTTGGAGTCATTTGTTTTGGGTCTGCAATAATACCGCTTTTCGCGCCACCAAAAGGAATTTCTGCTAATGCATTTTTCCAAGTCATGGTTCTGGCCAATTGGAATACTTCATTAACCGATACGGTTGGGGTCATTCGAATACCCCCCTTGCCAGGGCCTAACGCCGTATTATCAATTACCACTATTCCGCTCATACCTGCTTTTGGATTATACACTTGCAATATCTTTTCCGGTCCAAAACCATCGTAATCAATTCCATTCATTTCGCTCACCAATCCAAATTCAATTATCAACAGAAGAACAATGAATTCTTAAAATAAAAGAATTTGCCTTTAACCCCTCAAAAAAACCCGATTTTTGATAAACTACTAACCAAAGCCTTTTATTTTCGAATTGCCTATTTTCACCATGTCGGCCCATAAGCTGTTTATTAGTGGAAAATGGGTGAAAAGCACTTCTCACCAAACCTTTAAAAGTTATAATCCCGCTACTGAAAAAATCATTGGCACTTTTGAAGCAGGAAACCAAAAGGATGTAGAAAAAGCCGTTGCAGCTGCCCAAAAAAGCCTGCCTTTTTGGAAAAACGTTCCAGCTCCTCAACGCGCCAAAATCCTGTTTCGCTTGGCGCGCTTATTGGAAAGAGACAAGGAAAAACTCGCGCGCGCTTTGACAGAAGAAATGGGTAAAATCATTTCAGAAGCAAGAGGCGATGTTCAAGAAGCCATTGATACCGCAGAATACTTTGCTGGCGAAGGAAGAAGATTATTTGGTCACACCACCCCCAGCGAACTGCGTGACAAAGCGGCTTTTACGATTCGCCAGCCATTTGGCGTGGTTGGATTAATTGCTCCGTGGAATTTTCCCATTGCCATTCCTGCTTGGAAAATTTGTCCCGCACTAGTATGCGGTAATACCATTGTTTTCAAACCATCCAGCGACACTCCCAGAAGCGCGATTCAATTTGTACAATTATTAGTGGAAGCAGGCCTTCCCTCCGGTGTTTTGAATTTAGTAACCGGTACTGGAAAAGAAGTGGGCTTGTCTCTTGTAAAACATCCGGAAGTGCGTATGATTTCTTTTACAGGTTCGCGCGAAACCGGAAAAACCATTGTACAAAATGCAGGCATTAAAAAAGTCGGTTTAGAACTTGGGGGAAAAAACCCAATTATTATTATGGATGACGCAAATTTGGAGTTGGCTTTGGAAGGCGTTTTGTTTGGTGCGTTTGGAACCACGGGCCAGCGCTGTACCGCTACCAGTCGCATTATCATTCACCAAAAGGTGCAAAAAAAGTTTGAAAAAAGGTTAGTGAATCGGGTGCGCCGATTAAAAGTTGGAAATTGTTTGCTATCCAAAACCGATGTCGGTCCCCTGATTAACCAACGCGCTTTGGAAAAAGTGCATTCTTATACTTTGTTGGGAAAACAGCAAGGCGCCAAACTTTTATGCGGCGGTTCTTCCTTAAAAGGAAAAGGCTTTTTTTACAAGCCAACAGTTTTTACCAATGTTAAATCAAATATGCGTATTGCTCAAGAAGAAATTTTTGGTCCATTCCTTTCAATTATTCCTGCAAAAAACTTTGCACACGCCATCAAAATCGCGAATAATGTTTCGTATGGTTTGAGTGCAAGTATTTATACTGAAAATATTTCTTTTGCATTCAAAGCAATTAATGAAATCGAAAGCGGTCTGGTGTATGTGAATTCTTCAACAATCGGTTCAGAGGTTCACTTGCCATTTGGTGGTATTAAAGGAACCGGTAACGGAACACGAGAAGCAGGAATTGAAGGCATTAATGAGTTCTCTGAAACCAAAACCATATACATTGATTATAGCGACAAACTCCAAAAAGCGCAGATTGACGAATTCAAATTAAAATAATTTTATTTTTATGACTAAAAGCATTCAAAAACCAAAATTTATCTGCAGAAAACCTGGCCCTAAAAGCGTTAAGATTCTGGAACGCGATGCCAAAATAATGTCTCCTAGTTTTACCCGCGAGTATTCGTTTGTGTATGATCATGCCAAAGGAAACTATATTTGGGACGTGGATGGCAGGAAATACTTGGATTTTGCTTCTAGTGTAGCGGTCATGAATATTGGCCATACCAATCCCATAGTAACCAAAGCAATTGCAAGTCAACTCAAAAAAGGATTGCACTGTGGCTTTACAGATTTTTATGCTGAAATTCCCCTTCGCTTTTCCGAAAAACTCGTTTCCTTGTTACCCAAGCATTTGGACACGGTTTTTTTATCCAATTCTGGAACCGAAGCGGTTGAATGCGCGTACAAGTGTGTACGATGGCATTCTAACAAAAAATGGTTTATTGCTTTTGATCCTTGTTTTCACGGAAGGACCATGGGTTCTTTAAGTATGACACACTCTCAGCCCGTGCAAAGAGATCGTTTTGAACCATTCTTGCCCGTTAAACACGTTCCCTATCCTTATTCCTATCGATTGGATATGAGTGAAAAACAAACCACTGCTTTTTGTTTGGCAGAATTGGAAACAGCATTTTCAACCACTAAAGAAGATTGTGCTGGTGTCATGTTCGAATCGGTTTCCGGAGAAGGCGGTTATATTGTTCCTCCAAAAGATTTTGTAAAAGGATTGCGCAAGTTGTGTAGTGATTATGGTGTTTTGTTGTGCGTGGATGAAGTACAAAGTGGTTGTTATCGCACAGGATCTTTTCTTGCAATCGAAAATTTTGCTGTCAAACCGGATATAGTTGCTTTGAGCAAAGCAATTGGAAGTGGTTTACCGCTCGGTGCTACTATTGCAAATCGTTCAATAATGGATTGGCCTTCCGGATCTCATGCCAACACGTTTGGAGGAAATCTTTTAGCGTGTGCAGGAGGACTTGCAACACTTGATTTTTTGAAAAAAAAGAAATTAGGGACAAATGCAAAACGAATGGGTGTGCTGATTAAATCAAAGTTTGAAAAATTCCAATCCAAAAGCAATTTGTTAGGGGATGTTAGAGGATTGGGTTTAATGATTGGCTTGGAAATTGTAAAAGACAAAGAAACAAAAGAAATTGCGCGGGAAGAAAGAAGAAAAATTTTGTGCAAGGCCAGTGAAAAAGGAATGATTTTATTGCCTTGCGGAAAAAGCGTTATCAGGATTGCTCCTCCCTTAACGCTTTCCAAAAAAGAAGCATTGCATGGAATAGAAATACTGCAAGAAGCCATTGAAGAAACCGAAGCAGAATTATAACCCGGTACATTTTATTTTCTCTAAAAAAGATGGTTTAAAATGAAAAAAACGGTTGTAGTGGCTCTGGGCGGAAATGCGCTCTTAAAAGCAGGTGAAAAACCATCTATTGCCCGCCAATTCGAGAACATTCAAAAAGCCTTGCACCAATTACTCCCCTTGTTTCGCGCAAGAAATCGATTGGTTTTAACCCACGGTAACGGCCCTCAAGTCGGCAACATTTTAATCCAGGTTGAAAGTGCTTTAGGAAAAGCCTATGCCATTCCAATGGAAGTTGCCGTAGCAGAATCACAAGGAGAATTGGGATACCTTATTGAACAAGCGGTTTACAATGCGCTTACCAAACACAACATAAAGCGCTCCGTGGTAAGCATGCTTTCGCAAGTAGTGGTAAATCCCAAAGACCCTGCTTTTAAAAATCCTTCCAAACCGGTCGGTCCGTTTTATTCTAAAGCAAAAGCCCAAAAGCTTAAACGAAAAGGCTGGAAAATAATCGAAGATAGTGGTAGAGGTTGGAGGCGGGTTGTTCCTTCTCCCAAACCAATTGAGATTATTGAAAAAAAAACCATTCAACAGCTAATTGCCAGTGGCATTATTGTGGTTTGTGCGGGGGGAGGAGGCATTCCGGTTTTCAAAACCAAAAATGGTTTGAAAGGAGTGGCAGCAGTCATTGATAAGGATAGAGCGTCCCAAGTGCTTGCCACTCAAATCAAAGCAGATGAATTGATTATCCTAACAGATGTGGAAAAGGTCTTTTTGAACTTTAAAAAGCCAAATCAAAAATCCGTTTCCAAACTAACCATTAAACAAGCGCAACATTTTTTGAAACAAGGCCAGTTTGGAAGGGGAAGCATGAAACCAAAAATCGAGGCCGCCATTGCTTTCTTGAAAAAAGGCGGTAAAAAAGTGTTAATCACTGCTCCGCGAAGCCTTCCCCGTTCCCTAAAAGGTCAGAGCGGAACCATTCTTAAAAAATAGTTTGTATGTATTAGCGTTTTATGCGTTTTTCGATTGTTTCTTATTTTGACCAAGAGTTAACAAAAGAAATTCAGTTTTTGCAAGAAAAGCTTTTAGACCTTAGTGGCTCTAGCGCTTGTTTGGATATTTGGGAACCGCACATAACAGTCGGGTCTGGCGTTGAAATGGAACAATCAAAACTTCCCGAATTTTATCAGGACATTCAATCGGCAATTACTTCTTTTGAGCCTTTTGAAGTGGCTATTGCTGGTTTTGATTTCATAGATTCTTTTGTGGGTAAAGTGGATAATTGTTCTTTGTATGTAGTTTACTTGCGTGTTATTCCAAGCGAAAAGCTCCAATTATTAGCCGAGCGCATAAAAAAGCACGTAACGGATAAACAAAAAGTGTGGTATACGCAACCCTGGCCATTCATACCGCACATTACTCTGGCTTTTAAGGACCTCTCCCAAGAAGGCTTTGAAAAAGCCAAGGTCTTTTTCCAAAACGAGCATTTCACTAAAACTACCAAAATAGACCATGTTTCAATTGTCTTAGAAATCCAGGAAAAGAAGTGGAGAGAATATAAACGATTCGGTTTTCAAGAAAACCCTTAAAAAACGCTCTACTCTATTTTTACCATGACGCGAAACGTATTGATTCTTGGAGCCGCCGGAAGAGACTTTCACAATTTTTTGGTTTTTTATAAGAACAATCCAAACTATCACGTGGTTGGTTTTACAGCCACTCAAATTCCAGGTATTGACAACAAGCGATTTCCCGCTTCTCTGGCAGGAGGCAAGTATCCAACTGGAATTCCCATTTATCCTGAAAAAGAATTAGAGGATATTGTTCGAAAACACCATGTGGATGAATGTTCTTTTGCATACTCGGATGTTTCACACCAATATGTAATGAACAAAGCATCTGAAGTACAAGCAGCAGGCGCTACTTTTGTTTTATTGGGTCCACAAGACACCATGATTAAAAGCAAAAAACCAGTGATTTCTGTTTGTGCTGTTAGAACCGGTTCTGGAAAAAGCCAAACCTCGCGTAGCATTGTAGAATACTATTTAAAAAAAGGCGAAAAAATTGTGGCAATTCGCCACCCAATGCCATACGGTGATTTAGCCAAACAAGCAGTCCAACGATTTGAACATTATGATGACTTTGAAAAACACGATTGCACGATTGAAGAAAGAGAAGAATACGAACGCTATATTGAAAAAGGAATGGTGATTTTTGCAGGTGTTGATTACCAAGCCATTTTAGAAGAAGCCGAAAAAGAAGCCGATATTATTTTATGGGACGGAGGAAATAACGATTGGAGTTTTTACACGCCCGATTTAAACATTGTTGTAGCCGATCCTCACAGAGCCGGTCACGAACTCAGCTATTATCCCGGAGAAACCAATTTTCGCATGGCCGACGTACTAATCATTAACAAGATTGATTCTGCTTCCAAAGAACAAGTTGAAATCGTGGAAAAAAACGCGCGAAAAGTAAACCCGCATGTCCACATTATCAAAGCCAAATCAGATTTATCCTTTTCAAACCCAGAACTCGTTCGTGGCAAAAAAGTATTAGTAGTAGAAGATGGTCCAACCACTACGCATGGTGGCATGCCATTTGGGGCCGGAACAGTTGCCGCGAAAAAATTAGGTTGTATACTAGTGGATCCTAGACCGCATGCTGTTGGTTCTATTCAAAAAATATTCGAAAAATTCCCGCATTTAAAGGAAATCCTTCCCGCCATGGGATATGGCACCAAACAAGTTCGAGAACTAGAACAAACCATTAATGACACGCCTTGTGACGCGGTAGTAAGCGGTACACCCATTAATCTCAAAAAACTATTAAATGTGAACAAACCAATATTTGATGTGGCCTATGAATTGGATGCCGAAAGCGTTCAAAAATTATGCGCTTTTCTAGCTAAAGTAAGGTGAGATGTCTTGCGACACTTCTTGAGTTTAAAAGATTTAACCGCAAAAGAACTCGAATTCTTAATCAAAAAAGCAATTGAAATCAAAAAAAAACCGCAAAAGTTTTCCCAAACCCTAAAACAAAAAACCTTGTTAATGTTTTTTGAACAACCATCTGTTCGAACACGCGTTTCATTTGAAACTGCCATGACCCAATTAGGGGGTCATGGTATTTTTTATGATATTAAAGAATCTACTTTGGGCAAAAAAGAAACCATTTCTGATTTTGCCCAATCGGTTTCACGGTACTGTGATCTTATTACCGCGCGCATTGCCGAGCACTCTACCCTACAAGAACTGGCGAATGCGAGTTCAATTCCCGTGATTAATGCCATGAGCAACCTTTCCCATCCTTGCCAGGGATTAGCGGATTTTCAAACCATGCTCGAACACAAGGGAAAACTAAAAGGATTAAATGTAGCCTATGTAGGGGATGCAAATGAAAACGTATTGGACTCGTTATTAATTGGCGGGGTTTTGCTGGGAATGAATGTTTCTATTGGTTGTCCCAAACAAGAAGCCTTTCGTCCAAAAGAAAAAATCATGGAATTAGCCGGAAAACTAGCAAAAGACAGTGGTGGAAAGGTTTTCGTAGCTTTTAATCCCATTGATGCCATTCAAAACGCGGATATTGTGTACACGGATTCTTGGATGAGCTATCATATTCCCGAAAGCGAGGCCAAAGAACGCACTAAGATTTTAAAGCCGTTTCAAGTGAATGAAAAACTATTGCAAAACGCACCTAAAGGGGCGCTGTTTATGCATAATTTGCCCGCACATCGTGGATTTGAAGTTACAGATGAAATACTTGATTCTAAACGATCTATTGTGTTTGACCAAGCCGAAAACAGGTTGCATGCTCAAAAAGCATTATTGGTTTGGTTATTAGAACAAAACAAAAAAAATGGGAGGTAATACTAATGGTTTTTGGTTTTGGTGGTGGCAAAATAGAAATCAAAACAGAAAAGCTAAATTATGCGCCTGGCGAAACAATTTCCGGAACAGTTTTTTTGAAAGTAAATAAACCCAAAAAAGCCAAGCGCGTGTACATTGAATTTTATGGTGAACAAACCCAAACTCAACGGGGCTTGCGTATGGGGGGCAAGACTTCTTTTAGTTCGAAGAGTCAGACAAAAAAAATATTTTCACTACTAACGTATTTGGATGGTGAAAAAGAATATTTGGGAGAAAAAGAATATTCTTTTCAAATCAAACTTCCCTCGGAATTAGTTCCCCAAAAACCAGAAGGAGCCTTGGGTGAAGTGGTTTCTGCTGCCCAGTTTTTAGGGGGAATTCCGTCTCAACCAAAATGGTACCTAAAAGCCAACTTGGATATTTCTGGTGGACTGGATATTAGCAAAAGAATACAATTAAACGTTGGATAGTTTTTGAAATGGCTGCGCCAAAAAAGGTTTCTGCTTGTGTTGGAAAAACACCTAAATTTGTGATTGTAGATTCTCCAACAAGAACCATTCCAAAAGAAATGCCTGTTGTTCGTGCTTCTCCTTTAACAGGAAAACAATACTTGCAAGCAGTGGACCGACAATTACAAAGAATGGCGCCCGGAAAAAGTGTGGAAGCAGTTCAAGCGCGCGAAAGAGCTCGAAAGTATCTTCATCGGCTTATTGAAAGTTTTTTTCTAAAACATGGTTTTTATCCTAGAATTGGAGATATTATTGGCACCTCCAAGAAAAAGCGTGAAAACTAGGCTGGTCTTCTGGGGGGTGGCCCAGTACCATACTCCTGCTCTTGTAATTTAATCATAATATTATAAACAGGTCCGATTTGATCCATGATTTGGTTTTGCCAATCAACTGCCCATTTTTGTCTGCCAATAATATCCAAATCAACTGCCTGGCCGATTAATTTTGGTACTTTTCTTGTATGTTTCCACCAATGTGCAAGTACTCGGTCTAATATTAAATTGAATGCTTGAACTTTTTGTCGTTCTTGTTTTGTTAAACGTTCAGATAGTACAATACTTTGACACGTGCGATACACTTCATGAAATGGTTGTTCTTCTTTCCATCGTTGAATCCCAATAATTGAAGTGCCTTTTGGTGGAATTCGAATTCTTTTTGGTTTTCCTGCAAGCACTCGTTTTTTCCAGTTAGCTAGTCCTTCAGTCCAAGGAACTGATTTTTTTCGGACTAGTTTTCGAACAATTTGTCTTCGAGCATCTTTCAGTTTTTTGAGTGTAAGTGGCCCTACAATTCGAACTCTTCTAGGCCCTTGAGGAAACGACGTACGTGCTTTTTTAGTAGCCATATAACACCACTAAATCTAATAGTGCAAGAGATTAATAAAAAAGTAGGAAAAATATAAAGTGATTAGCAGCGTCTAGGAGGCTGCACGCAAGAGCGCACTGCCAGCCTTTTCCCTGAAGAGCTTTACTTCCGGGTTCGGGATGGGTCCGGGTGTTTCCCCTTCGGCATGGCCGCTAATCAAAGCAAATTAGGTAAAAAAAAGCTTTTAAACCCCTATTTTTCGTGTTTTTTAGGTTTTTTTTACTGTTTTTGGTGTTTTAGTTTTTGTTGTTGCTCGTTTTCGCTTTGGTTTTTCTACACCAAAATTGTCTCCTGGAAGAGTGGATTCCTTGTTAACTTCGGCTATCATTTGAGCAGCCTTTCGCAATCCTTTGCGCAATAGTTCTTCTCTTTTGGCGCCAGCACAAATCACTTTTCCATTCTTAAACAATAACAAAGTTATTATGGGATCCATAATGCGCAAAATAGCGCCCGGAAATTGTTCTGGTTCGTATTCTACCGTATCTAGTTTTAATGCGATTTGGAATAAGTCTAGATTTTTGTTCAAGTTGGCGGTTGCAACTAAATTTACAACCTCATACTCGACTTTAGAAACTACTTTAACACTTTTTTGGATTTCGTGAATGAGTTTGCTTGCTTTTCGAATGCCTTGTTGAATCTGTTCTTCAGAACTCGCTCCCGAAATAATAAGTTTACCGTTTTTAAACAATAACATAGAAACTTTTGGCTCTTTTAGTTTTAGAATAGCGCCCGGAAATTGTTCTGGTTCATATTCAATATCCGGAATGGTAATGGCCAAGTTATACAAATCTAATGTGGCATTCAAATTCGCGCTTGCTACTAGGTTTACAATTTGATATTTCACCCAAAAACCCCCTTTTCACGTGGTCACTCAATACTTCACGCTTATTTATAAACCCTTTAAAAACCTTTAAAAAGGGATTTAAAAAGGGCAAAAAGAGATTGGCTTTGCACATTTATTGAATCCTGCACATTAATTAAGTGTTTTGCACATTAATTCTCAAATGGATTTCTTAAATGAATTTTATGAGTTAATTAAAGAGGAAAAGCCTTCTTGGTTGGTTAAAGGAGTTCTTACGTCAGAGGATGAAATATACTCTTTTGGGACTGATACAAAGATTTTATCTCGAGTTTTTGAACTTTTAGCATATCCTTATGTTAAAAAAATTGCAGATAATAACAATCTTACTGTTGAATTATCTACTGAGCAGACAGTTTATCCTGACTTTACAATTTATGACTCTAAAAGCAGCAAAAAAAAGATTGCTGTTGATGTAAAAAGCACTTATAGAAAAGGCAATCGTGCATTTGGATTTACTTTGGGTTCTTATACTTCTTTCTTGAGGAATAATACAAAAAATATCCTTTATCCTGCTGACCAATATTCAGAACATTGGATATTGGGTTTTATCTATGACCGAGACTTTGATGGTAGCAAATCAACTGCTTTTGTTGAGCTAAAAGACAGAGCTAAATTAAACCCCCCTTATAAAAACATTGATTTCTTTGTTCAG